>DAINRK010000517.1:0-3691 GCA_036741855.1 Anaerolineales bacterium | reverse complement strand
AAAGAAGATCGCACCAAGCTATTTCTTTCGCAAATTCTGTCACATTAGAATCAAAAGAGTCGGCTCATCACCGACTCTTTGGTTCAAATTCTAGGTATCGAACTCGCCAGCCATTTCACCGTTGATCCATACAGAGTAATGTCCGGTGGGATAAGTTCCAATATCGATACTTTCTTCGAACGGTTTTAGTACCTGGGTGCACACCATGTCTGGGTCAACGACAGAATACGCATCTACAATAATCTTATTTTCAGCATCAGGCGGGTTTATTACTGCTCTCACTTGATGGCAGGGCGTGGGCAGGTCACCGCTAAAGGAAAGTGATATTTGTGGTGGAAAGCTTTCGCGAATTAGCAGTCCAGATTCCTGAATAAATATGTTTCCGCGCGTAAACTTTACATCGCCAGGTTGTGGCGCTAGAGGATTTGCAGGTGGCTCATTTGCAGGCATTGTACTCTCCGGTGGATTTGTAACAGCAGTATCAGGTGGTAGATTCGTGGATGTATACGGTGCGGTAGTGCAGGAAACGACAAGAAAGGTAAGTAGAAATGAGATGGTTGAGTATTTCATTTTAACTCCGGTTTGTGACTGTCGAGAGGACGTTCCGTCGTTCTAAATTGTTCCGTGCAACAAAATAGGCAAGCTAAATTTAGCCTGCCCTTTTGCTTCATCTGATACCTAAATTATAGGCTCTTGATACTGTCTTGAGAAATCTCGAACGTCCATTTATCTGAGTTATTAATACAACCAAATCCAAACGCGTTAACTGGTGTTCTTTGGTCGTTATTAAAGGCCCACACGTTATAACAGCCCTGCACCAGGTCTGAAATGATAATATCACCGCGACTGGGAATATTGTAGACTCTATATCCACATTCAAAATGATCTGGCGTTTCATTTAAGTATATCGAAACTGTAATATTTGCCCGGGTTGTATTCGCGAGTCGAATGGTGGCAGGTCTACCCTTCGGCGACCAGGAAAGAATTCTTGTTAAACATGGGTCGCCACCTGCTGTGCTGGCTGCAACTGGCGTAAAGGTGGCCGGGGTTGATGAAGTTGGCAATGCAAGTGGTGTGTTCGTTGGCAAAGGCGTCTGGGTGGGCGTCTCAGTAGGCGGCGTTGCGGTAGGGATTGCAGCCTGAGTCTCTGCTACCAGAGTGAAAGCTCCCGCTACAGCAGTATTCTGTACATCAACTGCATTAATTGTTGGAGTGGCTTCTGCTCCGCAGGCGCCAAGAAGAATGGCAATAACAGTCGTTGAAACAATCGTTAGACGACTCATACAAATCATTCGAACAGTCTTAACAGCTTGGGTAACATCCGCCGAGTGCAACAATGTTGTCGTTTCTGATGACGATGTCCCAACTGCCTTGAGTGATGCGGAAACCACCGAATACTTTAAAGTTTTGTCTGCCAGTCACAAATGCTCCAGCGCTGTATTGCCCGATGGGACCCGTAATACTGTCGCCTGTCACATAGAGGTAGCCGCATTGACCCAATTCAGTCACGACATAGAGAGATAGTACAATGGTTCCCTGTGGTCTGGTTTCGTTGACCACATTAAGTCTCGCGCTGGGGCCCTCCCAGGCTGTCAGTGGCTGGTTACAAGGATCCTGACCAGACCCGGAGGCCTGAGGTGTAAATGTCGGTATATTTGGCTGCAGAGTGGCACTTAGTGCATCAAGTGTTGGCGATGCAAGTGGAGTAAGCGTGGGTAATGGCGTGAGTGTTGCAGTTTCTGTGGGCGGCAACGGGGTGGCTGTCGGTATGGCTTCCTGAGTCTGAGCAACCATGGTGAAAGCTGCAGCTTCGGCCGTGTGTTGGATATCTACTGGATCAGCAGTGGGCGTTGACTGAGCGCCACAGGCGCTTATCAACAAACTTAATACAACGCCAATGATTAATGCGTTCCGTTTCATGTTATGTGGATTTCCTTTTGATTTTTTGAGATATGAGACGTTATTTGATTTCAACTCTATCTCTGAATAACGTGATCGTTAATTCATCGGTCTGTTTGAGCCTGAAATTCCCGACCATCTTTCTGCCGCCCACCCAGGCCACATAGAGATATTGTCCGGTGGGTGCTAGGATTCTTACGGTCCCTTCGACAGGATATTCAATTATCGTTGGTCCGCCTTGAGCAGTGTTTACTTGCAGTGAAATATAAGCCTCTGTTCTGGCTTTATTGACCAGGGTGATCCTAGAGAATGGCACCGCAGGAGGCAACGTTCCATAAGTACGAATGGTCAGAGTTGGTACTAACGTTGCGCCACCAGGTGCAGAGGCAATCGTCGCCGTGGGAGTGGAGTTTGCTGGTCCGGATGTTGCGGTCGCCGGTGTGGTCGTCAGGTTGGGGACCAGGGTGGCTGTGATGGATTCGATTGTAGCGGTATCAGAGGGAATTGCTACGGGAGGGGTAGCTGTGTCGGTAGAAGGAGGAACGGTAATCGTCGGCAGAGCCGTGAGAGTTTGTGCTACAGAAGTCTGTGCACCAGCTTGAACTGTTCCGGCAACGTCCACAGTTGGCACGCCAGGTCCCGGTGTGGGAGTAAAAGGCAGGCAGGCACCGAGTAAGTGCGCGGCAAGTACAGCAATAGCAATCTTTTTCATCGAGCTCTCCTTCAGGCTACCGCGCACGCTTCAATTAAGTGTCAATTGAAGTGTGCGGGAACATGCTATGACTGGCTTACAACCTCCATGAACTGGGTCACAGCGTCGCGCAACATGCGCTCGGGCAACGCACCCACCTGGCGATGGACAATTTTGCCGCTTGAAACGAACAACATGGTTGGAATCCCTTGGATGCCATATTTCGTCATCCATTCAGGATTGTCATCCGTATTGACTTTTGCGATCAGAATTTTACCTTCGTACTCTTTTGCCAGTTTGTCAAGGATCGGCGCAACCATTTTGCAAGGTCCACACCATGGGGCCCAGAAGTCTACGATCACAGGAATGGATGATTGCAAAACAGTTTTCTCGAAAGCGGCATCGGTTACGTGAATTGGTTCATTGGACATGATCATACACCTTTATCTTTGTTTCGCCTTTGCAGGCGCAAATAATTTGGCAATCAAAAATGATTTTGCCCTCAATCGAAAAATGAGTATATCATAGAATACCGCATGTTATAATCGCCCGTCATGATCGATGCCTTTGCCAAGTGGAGAAGCGGGCTTGCAAAAACGAGCAAGACTGCGTTTGGTCAGCTTGCCACATTATTCGGTGCCACTGAAATTACCAACGAAACCTGGGATGATCTCGAGGCGCTTCTGATTCAAGCGGATTTAGGCATAGAATTAACTGCTGAGATTCTGGATGCCCTTCAACGCACCGTTCAGACTGACGGCCTGATTCGCTCCGATGAGCTTTCAACTGCTCTTCGGACAGAACTCCGCGACAGACTTGTTAATCCGCCGGCCTTTGATTGGTCGAACAAGCCAACCGTTATCTTGGTTGTCGGAGTCAATGGCTCTGGTAAAACCACTACGATAGCGAAATTAGGACAACGCTTCCAATCTATTGGGAAAACTCTGCTCTTCGGCGCAGCTGATACCTTCCGAGCTGCAGCGGTGGATCAACTTCAAGTTTGGGGAGACAGGCTCAAGGTCGATGTAATCGCGGGTGAGCCTGAATCAGATCCCGGCGCGGTCGCCTTCAATGCAGTTCAATCGGGTATAGCACGTGGAC
>DAINRK010000516.1:1012-3713 GCA_036741855.1 Anaerolineales bacterium | reverse complement strand
GCATCCAACAAGCTGGCCTTGGAATTCACCCCAACTACTTTAATCATAATTCGACGTACCATCTGGTGCAGGCACTTGGCCTTTTGCTCTTGTTCAAAGGTGCGAAAGGTCTGCCTAGACTGGAAAGGATCGCCCAATGACAACAACACATCTTTTACTCATCGTTGTGTGGCTTTCGCTCTTCGGCTGCACTCACACTCCACTGATTTCGTCTGCCGGCACTGAAGACAACGGTGCTGAACTCAATGACATTCACTCTCAGCTGAATGCCACAAAGCACAGCGCCGTCCTCAACCCAACGTCTATTGAAGACATTCAAGTCGCGATTCGAGATGCGAAAGCCAAACGACAATTTATCAGTATCAGCGGCGGCAAGCATTCAATGGGTGGACAGCAATTTGGAACAGGAACACTTCATCTCAGCATGTCGTCTTTCAATCAGGTCATCAGCCTGGATGCAGGAACAGGTATTATTGAAGTTCAGTCTGGAATTCAATGGCCAGAATTGGTGGCCTGGCTTTCCAAGAACCAAGCTGGTCCAGGCAGAACATGGGGTATCAGGCAAAAACAGACCGGCGCAGACCGGCTCAGTATCGGAGGTGCTCTCTCGTCGAACATCCACGGGCGAGGATTGACCATGCGCCCCATGATCGATGATGTGGAATCATTCACGCTGATCGATGCCAATGGCGATCTCAAGACGTGCAGCCGCATAGAGAACAAAGAACTCTTTCGATTGGTAATCGGCGGCTATGGACTCTTTGGTGTGATTGGCACAGTGAAAATGCGTCTTACTCCAGTAGAGGTCCTGGAGAGAGTGGTCCAATTGATTGAGGTACAAGATTTCATTCCCTTAATCACAACACGAATCCAAGAAGGATTTTTGTACGGAGATTTTCAATTCGCCATTGATCCCCAATCAGAGGATTTTATGAAACGCGGGATCTACTCCCTCTACAGGCCAGTTAATAGAAACGTTGAATCCGATGGCGAGCTGAGGGAAATGAAGGGAGACGATTGGTATCGCTTGCTGGGCTTGGCACACAAAGATAAGTCACGCGCATTTGACGTTTACTCACAATTTTATTTAACCACCAACGGCCAACTCTATCGTTCAGATACTCACCAGATGGGCGTGTATGTGGATGGCTATCATAGTGAGTTTGATAAGGGTGGGGTCAAAGCATCAGAGATGATCAGCGAAATTTATGTTCCCAGAGAACAGTTGAAGACCCTCTTTGATGAGCTTCGGGAAGACTTCAGAGCAAACGAGACGAACGTCGTGTATGGAACCGTCAGACTCATTGAAGAGGACACCGAAAGTTTCCTGACCTGGGCCAAACACAGCTATGCCGCGACAGTCTTCAATTTTCATGTTGAACATACGCCGGAGGGAATTGAGAAAGCCAAGGGTCAGTTCCAGCACATCATCGATCGCGCACTTCAACATGGCGGTAGTTACTTTCTGACGTACCACCGCTGGGCCCGAAAGGATCAAGTGCTGAGTGCCTATCCTCAAATGCCGGAATTCTTGCGACTCAAGAAGCGGTACGACCCAGAGGAGCGCTTCCAGAGTGATTGGTATCGCCACTATCGAGAGATGTTTAAGGACCAGTTGTGAGCGCTAGGACAACTGCGTTCCTACTTTGGACATTGTTGGGACTATTTTGCTGCCGTGTGGTGGGTCAACTTGTTGTTGTGTTGTACGCCCCATCGTTCTTGCCGCCGATGCACGAGTGGTATTCGGGACTGATGCCCTATCGATACCTCTTCCCAGCTCAAATTCTCATCATTGTCGTTTTCATGCACATTGCTTTGGACATGACGCGTGGAACTGGTTTCTGGACACTCCAGCAGCCAAGGCTTGGTCTTTGGCTTAGGACTTTTGGTGTCATCTATTTTGTGTCTATGGTGGTCCGATATGTCTTGCGAATGTCTTGGTATCCTGAAGAACGATGGCTTGGCGGCACAATTCCCATAATCTTCCATTGGGTGCTTGCAACCTATATTATTGTGCTTGGCAGCTATCATCTTCACGGTTCAAATGAGCTGGAGACGAGGAAATTCTGAAGCCCCGCCTGCAAACGTAGAATGGCCTTGTTTCTTCGACTTGGCACAAGGACACGGTCGGAAGTCTTACTATCATTCGGTGGCGTTAGGATAGCCATGAAGGTCAAACGAATTGTGGCCAATGTTCAAGCTAAGAACATTGGTGATGCAAAGCGTTTCTATGAAGACATTTTAGGGTTAGAAAACTTAATGGATCTCGGGTGGATCGCTACATATGGTTCCAATACGACATCAATTGTGCAGATGAGCTTCATGAAAGAGGGAGGCTCAGGAACGGCCGTTCCTGACATTTCGATAGAAGTCGATAATGTCGACGAAGCCTATAAGCGAATGACAGAGGGAAGGTTTAAAATCGAATACACCATCACTGATGAGCCTTGGGGGGTTCGTCGTTTTTTCGTCCGAGACCCATTTGGGAAACTCGTCAACATTCTTTCTCACACATAGACAGGACATTCTGCCTTCTTCAAAGGGGACATTCTAAATGTCGCAGCACGTGGCGGGGCCACTTACTCGGTGGAAGGTGGGTACAGATCGTATTTCGGAATCGCCGGATCCATTTGGTCCCACGGCTGCACATCGGAGACAAAGAAGTCCATTTGCGGACGAAACCAACTAGGGTCGTCGAGGC
>DAINRK010000516.1:0-1002 GCA_036741855.1 Anaerolineales bacterium | reverse complement strand
CCAGTGTCTCGTTCATCTGACTCTCCACCGGTGAGCACGAGCCACATTTGGAGCAAAAGCCACGCTTGGGTTTACCGCCTGCCGTGCTCGGGGTGAAGTGGTACCGCAGTTGGCCTTTCGTCACACGAAATGCTGACGAAGGCACAACCAATCCCGGGACAAATCCACCGCCGGTCACTCGCTGGCAATCGCGGCAGTGGCACTTGAACATCATAATGGGTTCCGCCGAGCATTCGTAGCGAACCGCTCCGCATACGCACCCTCCAGTAAAAGGAATCTTCATCGGATAACGTTACCCCAGTTTCCTTGCCCAAAACCAGCAACAAGAAAGACCCAGGGAATCCTGAGGCTCGCACACTCTGCTCAGGAGAAGAACATCATCGGTCATCGCCTCTCATACCGCGATGGACCCCGCCCAGTGGAAAAGTCAGAATGTACTGTTTCTTCAAACGAGAAGTAAGATTGCTACGTCCATAGCAAACGGAGTAATCTTCCAACCCCACCCACCGGTGGCCGATTGAAACTGCACTATTCTCAAAGAAGGAAGAAAGCCAATGCCATTCTATCTGACCCGCTTCAGTTACACACCAGAAACGTGGGCGAAGCTCATCCACAATCCAGAGGACCGTCGAGCGGCAGCTCAGCAGTACATTGAATCGGTCGGCGGAAAGTTGCACGGTTTCTGGTATGCCTTCGGTGATCACGACGCATACAACTTGTGGGAAGCACCCGATAATGTCTCGATGGCAGCGACGGCGATCGCAATCACCGCGGGAGGAGCGCTGAGTTCCCTACATACAACCCCATTACTGACAGTCGAGGAGACAATTGCGGCTTTACAAAAGGCTTCCCTGATCAAATATCGGCCACCCGGTGACAAAAGGGAGAGATAAGAAAAGGGGATAGGCTGCTTTTCTAGGTGATTGGATGTTTCGCAAAAGGTGTCAGGAACCGTTTCGCGGCGCGTGCGTTGATCAGGCCCAACTGCGCTCTCCCTTATGC
>DAINRK010000515.1:0-3714 GCA_036741855.1 Anaerolineales bacterium | reverse complement strand
CAACGATACCAACATCACCGGCAGCAAATCCAGGCAGGCCGTTCCCGCAGCCGATACAAAAGCCGGGATAGGTATGAGGAATGCCATCATAGGAGGTGGCGCCACTGAAGGGATATTCAGGATTCCCCTGAACGATCTCGTCGAACCAGATGCGCGCGGCCACTGTCCCGTCCGTGCAGTGACCGGCTGTCAGGACTATCGTCGGCGTGAGCAGGGAAGCAGAACAACGGTGCGAAGGCACAGCATTGCCATTTTGATCCAGAACATCGAACACGACCAACCCTACATACGGGTGGTTATCTCCATCGGGCTGGCCATTTGTGATTGCACTTGCAATACCGATTGTGCTAAATAGCATCGCCAGCGCAAGCACAACCGCAAGGGTAACTTTTTTCATTCGTTTAATCTCCTCAAGTTTTGTGTTTAATCCTTTACATTCCTTCTCAAAGGACGAAGGTGGTCGAAAGGATCAGCAGTTAGGATTAAAGGTTAACACATCACCTCCTTTCGGATGGAGAACTCCCATCGACCCTGGCGGGTAAAGATTTCGCAAGTCTGACGGTCGGCTGCCTGAATGCCAGTAACCAGGCGAAGCAAGATCCGTTGATGTTATGTCACATCCAACGGTGAACATGCGTATTCTTGATCCTCGACCAGGTGGGGTTCCAGTCGCAATATATATGACAGCGTAATGAAAAATGCAAGCGCATTGCTCATCTTACAGCCCTGCTTGAATAAGTGTAATCTTAGAGATATCTAATAAGTTTAGTGAAACCATCACGCGCAAAGTATCTGGCATGAGTAGAAAAAAAATAAAATAGCAAAACCATAGTATCATTTCACAAAGTGAGAATACAGATTAGAATTGAAGTATGGACAGTTCACAGGGTTATTTGCTGGTTGTAGAAGACATTCCCGATATCCTTAAGCTGCTGGAAGCAACATTAACATTCAAAGGGCATCGCGTGGTCACGGCGCGCAACGGAGAGGAAGCGATGGATGCGATCGAACGAGAACGGCCATCGCTGGTGATCACGGACATCCTGATGCCCAAGATGGATGGATTTAGCCTTGTTCATCGATTACGTATCAAGCCTGAAACTCGAGATATTCCCGTTGTTTTTCTCTCAGCAACGTACGTGGCACCTGAAGACAAGGCATTTGCACTCACGATTGGTGTTTCTCGTTTTATTGAAAAACCGGTTGCGATGGATAAATTCGTGCCGATCATTGAAAAGATTCTAAAGCAGGGCCCGTATACGACAACTCAGCCTATAAATGAATTTGAATTTTATGATGGGTATCGTAAACGACTTGAAATAAAGCTGAATCAGAAAAATATACAGATCGCCCGCGATGAGCGCCTGTTGGATAGTCTTTCCAATGAAGAGAAACCATCTTTCCAGATATCTTTGCAGCAGGCCAAGAGCGAGCGTGAAGAAATCAAACTCCTGCTTGATCAAATCCGCGAGCAGCTTGAAAAATTTCCCAAAGCTGAATAGGAAGCCTTTATTCGGATTGGTCAGTCCCGCTATTCAGATGAGAATTTTGTCTTTCTATTTAAAAGATATGCTGCCTGACATATTCGTCAGGCAGCTTGTTTTGTATATTCCGTTGTTAGTTTATGTTGCAGAGACCAGGAAAGTTAAGTTATGGATTGAAAAGTGATCCAGCCAGTACTGTATCACCCGTTGGATTATTACTGCCTCCCGCTGGTTCAATCGTGACGCGAACGGCCGAATAGTCAAGCAATGTTTGTGGTGCTTCGATTCGCAGTCCTCTATAGCCGTGTTCATCTACGGGGAAAACTCCACCGTTTGTATGATTTCCATTACGTACCAGCCATAACTGATATTCATGTTGTACATCAAGTGTAGGTAATTCGTCGACGACGAGGACGCCTTCCTGACCGTCCACGCTCATAATTACGAAACCGCTGGCCTGGGGAGCCGAATTCGTATTTTGTAAGACAATTGCCCGCATGCCCAGGGGCCCTGAAAGAACTTCGAGGTGATTCAGCCTTTGCCAAAGAGCCAGATTGGACACAACCAGCACCAGGATTAATAGCCCGCCGATCATTCCCCCAACTGGAATGAATCTCCGCGCCGATTTGATCCGTTCCGGTTGAAGCCGAGCCGGCTTTAGATCCTGGATTCGCTCGATTAACCGACCCTTCAAATTTTGCGAGGGGATGGTGTCCGGGGCCGCGAGCGCCAATTGGTTGGCAACATTCTGATAGGCACCTAACTCAGCCCGGCACAAATGACAGCCGGCCAGGTGTTCGGCAACCAGCCGCGCTTCTGCTTTGTCCAGGCTGCCAAGCGCATAGGCAGGCAACAACTCCAGAATGTGCATATCCTCAATCATTCAAAAACCTCACCAATCCTTATCAATAAAATACGGAGGTCGACCGTAGATGGATTTATTAAAGCTTGCTTAATTTTCATCCAATAATTTTCTAAGTTTCTGCATCGCCAGTCGAATGCGAGTCTTAACGGTTCCCAAAGGCTGTTGTAACGCCTCGGAAATCTGAGACTGGGTATAGCCTCTAAAATATGCCAATGTGAGAGCCTCTCGCTGCTCTTCCGGCAGTTGATCGAGTGCCTCTTGCACCCTTTCGCGTTGCGCCCTTAGCTCCACATTCTCCTCAAGGTTGTGTGCGGCGGGTCCATCTTGGACGGATATGCCTTCCCAGTTCAAGCTTTCCGACTCAGGCCGAGATTTTTGCCACCGCAGAATATCAATAGCGTGATTACGGGTGATGGCAATGAGCCAAGTACTTACCTTTGCTCGATTTGGTTGATACGTTGCCGCATGTTTCCAAACCTGTACGAAAACATCCAGCGTAATTTCCTCGGCGACGCTTTTGTCGCCGACAATTGCACATGCCACACTGAAAACGAGACGGTTGTAGCGGTCATATAGCTCATGGAGCGCGTCACTTTGGGCCTTCACGATGAGTTTGATCAGTTGTGTATCATCTGGTATCGTTTTATTCATTAACAAAAAAATCGTATGCTATCCTGGTGAGATTGTCAAGACCTGTGAACAAATATACCTCAGATTTAGAAATGTTTGACAACTAAGGAACAATAAATATGACTTTACTCAATTTTAATCATTAAGTAGACCAGGGTAAGGGTTGAAAAAAAAATATCCTCAACATATACTCAAAATATCTTATAGGTTTTGCGCGCCATATCCCCTGCGGACGAGCATCAACTTGAATACATTAGCCCGGCGTTGGACTGCGAATCGTCCGTCTGCGGTATTTCGCGTTCCTACACAAACCCATATCATGAAAGGCTAGGAAGATATGACCACAATTACCTTTGAACGAACTGGTGGCGTTGTAGGCAATGACTTGCATCTCGATCTAGACCTGGATGCTTTGCCTGAGGATGAAGCTCAACATCTGCTGAAATTAATAGAGGAAGCAGATTTTTTCAGGATCTCTGAGCACCCCGCACCCACCTTCACTCCCGATGAGTTCAAGTATACAGTCACTGTGGACGCCGGGCAAACGACCCATACCGTCCACACCAGCGATAGCACCATGCCAAAAAATTTGCTGCCGCTGACAAAAGAGTTAACCATGATGAAGATTCTTCACGGATAAAAGGAACGTGAATAGGTTCCTGTAGATTGCTGAGATCATAGAATTCTTCAGCGATTAAGTTTGTAAAGTCGAAGCTGGTTCCAATTGAAGCGATG
>DAINRK010000514.1:0-3718 GCA_036741855.1 Anaerolineales bacterium | reverse complement strand
TAGGACTTTGGAAGTCCTCTTAATTTTATCCCAAATCTAGGTGAAACTTATCTGACGCGTCAAAGTCGAGCTTCTCGTCCTCATGGTCATAACCTGACACCTGCAACATGAAACTCACCTCACGCAATGCGCCGTTGGAATTCAGGTAAAATTGACCACGACCACTTTGTGGAAGGCCGATGAAAATCAAAATTCTCCTCAATCCATACTCCAATCGCTGGAATTCTCAACAACGCTGGACTGAGGCGGAATCTGCCCTAAGAGCCACACAACTGGATTTTGATCTCTCTGTTTCTGAACATGCCGATCATCTAGTAGATCTTGCAGCTGACGCCGTAAGGGGAGGTTATTCGACACTTATTATTGCCGGTGGTGATGGTTCGGTCGGTGAGGTGGTGAACGGAGCCGCGCGTGGCTGGAATGAGAAAAGCGCGTTCCCAGTGACACTGGGAATCTTACCTTTAGGTACAGCCAATGATCTAGCCGATAACATCGGCATTCCGCGCGATCTCGCCGCCGCAGCGAAAGTCATCTCAAATGGAAAAACGCGCCGCGTGGATCTGGGGAAATGTAATGAACGATATTTCTTGAACAACTCTGGAGCAGGGTTGGAACCCTATGTGACTACCAAACAGGAAAAAATAAAATGGATTTCAGGTGTGCCACGCTATTTGGTCGCGGCGGTACAAGGGATTATGGACAAGCCAACTTGGCATGCCAGGCTGGAATGGGATGATGGCTCTTATGAAGGTCCACTTTCTCTTGTTTCGATTGGAAATGGTTACCGTACAGGTGGCATTTTTTTTATGACTCCACATGCCGATCCCTTCGATGGAAAACTTACGTTTGTACATGGGTATCGCGCGACTCGACTGGGATTGTTTCAGGCTTTGCCTCGCGCCATGAAACCCGGTGAAGGTAGTTTTGTCGAAATGGATGGAATGTATGAAATCCATTGTACACATTTGAAGATTAGGTTCGATAAACCGTCACCAGTCCACACCGACGGGGAATTATTTGATGAGTGGCTGACTGATTTGGAATATAAGATTTTTCCTTCATGTGTTCAAATGCTTGTTCCATGAAAGAGAGACCCTAATGGTGTACGTGTACGATTATGCACATAATATGCAGAGCTTCATTGCCTGTTCAGATTATGCTGAACAATTAAATCATTAAGGTCTGAATTCTAAATTAGAAGATGACAAAACCCCTCATACTTTCCTTCAGGCCTCTCAAACGAAATTTATGGACAGACCTTGAGGAGCTCTTCGGTCCAAATGGAGCCTGCGGCGGATGCTGGTGCATGTTTTGGAAGTTGCGTGGCAAGGCTTACGATGAAGCAAGAGTCTATGAAACGCGACAAATGCACAAGTCCATTGTAGACTCGGGCACTTCGACCGGCTTGTTGGCTTACCATCATGGGGAAGTCGTCGGCTGGATCGCGGTCGAACCGCGCAGCGCTTATCCAAAACTGGCACATTCGCGTGCCCTTAAGCCTGTCGATGATCAACCTGTCTGGTCTGTGACTTGTTTTTTTGTCGCGAAGAAATTTCGCAAGAAAGGCTTAACAGTCGAATTGTTGAAGGCTGCCGTCGAATATGTCAAATCCAAGGGTGGGACGATCGTGGAAGGTTATCCAGTGGATGCCAAAAAAGATGTAGCTGCACCCTTCGCTTTTACGGGGACAGCCTCTGCATTTCAGCATGCGGGGTTTAAAGAAGTTGCACGAAATACGACTACGCGCCCGATCTTCCGTTTCAATATTAAATAATAGAGAATGTGTTTACCTGATATTCGCAAATCCCGAAAGTGGCTCAGCGTAGAGGAGATTCGTCTTCTTGTGGTCTTAGCGATTTTCTTAGCGGCGTTGTTAGTGCTCAATATTTTTCTGGCGCGAATCTTGCCAGGTGGAGAGTGGTTCTACCTCCGTTGGAGCGGCGCACGTGCCTTTCTTATTGAGCAGGTCGAGCCATATGGCACGGAAATTGCCCAGCGAGTGCAGGATTTGGTTTATGGGCGGGATTCGACCTCGAATGAATATCCTTTTGTGTTGAATGATCCGTTTTATGTAGTGTTGCTTTATTCTCCCCTCGCACTGTTTTCTGATTTTGCCATGGCGCGCGGAGTTTGGATGCTACTGTCCGAAGCGGCCCTTGTTGGTACAGTTTTATTTGCGTTGAATCTTTCCGAATGGCAAACGCCAAACTGGTTATATGTCGCGCTAATCGGTTTTGGATTGTTCAGCTATTTTAGTCTCCAATCCTTAATCTCTAGTTCCCCAACAATTTTTCTCATATTTCTATACCTTGCCATTCTCCTCACCTTGCGTTCATATTCTGATGAACTGGCAGGTGCGCTTCTACTCCTGGTCGCGTATCAATGGGAAGTCGGTGCTCCGTTCTTTCTTTACATCCTGGTCCTTGTCTTTGCGAATAAACGTTGGGGTGTCTTGACCGGTTTTGGAATGTCCCTCTTCTTAGCCTTGGTTGTTTCCTTTCTCGTATATCCGGGTTGGGGAATTCCTTATATTCGCGCGGTACTTTCAGATTGGACGCGGGGTACAAGTCTGAATCTGAGCAGTATTTTGTCGATCTTGCTTCCAGAGTCGAGATTTTTGTTGGGTAGAATTGTTTCTATTGTCCTGGGTGTAGTTTTATTTATTGAGTGGATTGGCTCAACTCAATCAAATTTTCGGCGCATTGTGTGGACTGTTTCTCTTTCGCTCGCAGCGACACCACTGATGGGATTTGCGATCTTTCCATCCAATCATGTAGTTCTGATTTTGCCTCTCGTTTTGATCCTTACATTGGTTTGGGAGCGTTGGATTCGAAACCGGGTTCTTGGCGCGATTCTTGTTCTAAGCCTTGCTTTCTGGGTACCGTTTGGCATTTATTTCCGCGGAATCGTACTTCAAGACAGTCTCTATTCAGATTTGCTCAAGGTCCTTCCGCCGGTTGCAATCATCATTAGTTTATATTGGATGCGCTGGTGGGTTCTCCACTCACCTCGCACCTGGATGGATCAAATCGGAGACCGAAAATGAACTGGCGGCATTATGCAATCCTGTTCGCGATTGGGTTAATTGTTCCGTTTGCGGTTTCGCGGTTTCAAACCCTGCCCGGTTATATGGATGCTGATTATTACTTCGCAGGTGGCGTTCAGCTTGCAAGCGGTAAAGGGTTTACAGAACCCTATATTTGGAATTATCTTAGCGATCCACAGGGGCTTCCACATCCCTCCCATACGTATTGGATGCCCCTTGCCTCAATAATTTCCGCGCTTGGTATGTGGTTGACGAATCAAAGTACCTACACAGCAGGACGCGCGGCGTTCATTCTGCTTTCAGCCTGTGTCCCGTTGTTGACGGCCACGCTCGCCTTTGATATTACGCGCAAACCTTTTCTCTCTGTTGTTTCTGGCCTGTTGTCTACCTTCTCGCTTTATTATGCTCCCTTTATGCCCGTTCCCGATAATTACGCACTCTATATGATATTTGGTGGAACATTTCTACTTCTTGCCCCACGCAAACAAAAATGGATTCCATTTGCGCTTGGCGCCTTGGCCGGATTACTTACTCTCGCGCGTAGTGATGGATTGTTATGGCTCGGTCTCGCGTGTTTAACCGTAATGTGGCAGTTTGCACTCAAGGAAGATAGAACAAAAAATTCGTTCAGGGAATGGATGATGCTCATTATTCCTGCTGGACTGTTTGCTC
>DAINRK010000513.1:0-3729 GCA_036741855.1 Anaerolineales bacterium | reverse complement strand
CCATCAGCCTCGCCTTATCGACTTCCGCGGAAATGATTTCGACCAGTGTTGTGAGCCTTTTCATCTCGCCCTCTGCAGTTTTCTTTTCATTGAGGGGTGCAGCTGCAAGGGCTTCCTCTGCAGCCAATCTTTCGTTGGTCGCTAGAGCCAGTTCATTTTCAAGCGAACGTAAAGCAGCAAGTTGATCCTCTGTGGGACAGAGGAACGCATCGAATCCTGACGAGGCATACCAATCCGCCACGGCCTCGCTGGTTATATCATCATACGTGCCGTCCACCTGACCAGGATTGAACCCCAGTCGCTTGAGCGCCTCTTCCAATTGAAGGATGTCGTCACCGGAATTACCAGGGATGAGGTCACGATAAACCGGAGTCTCACCCTGAACCACAAATACCGGGCGGCCTGAAGCGACCAACAATACATCACCCTCATTCAAAGTGGTGCCGTGTTCCGGTAGATTGGTGATGATCCCTTGCCCCGATTTCAAGATAGAGGGAGCCAGCGAAATGGCCTGCGGCGACCCAAAGCGGGCGGTGCCGCGCGTCACCACGTTAGCGGTGAGCACTCGCGTCTCCACGGGGACCAGGATCGGCGAGGGTGTCGGAGGGGCTGTGCGTGCTGCAGCCTCTGCTGGTGATTGAATGTTGGCTCCAACAATCCAGCTCACGATGGCAATTAAGATTACACCCACCATCGAAAGGGCCAGGATCCTCTTGCGGCGTTCCGTAGTATCCAATTTGGGTAACTTCATAATGTAATCCCCTGGTCTACCTACTGCTGTGGTCCCGCGTACAATTCTCTCTCGACCTGGTTCGCAACCGGATCAAGATATCTCGCTTCACAGTTGACAGCAACGGCAGCCAGTGCACGCTCATAAGTTTGAAGCTCTGCAAGCGCTGCGCGCGCTTCAGATGACAGGCTGTCAAAGGGGAGTCCATCCGTAATGGCATCCAGGCGCTTTCTCAAATCGGGCTCGATGTCCCGCTCAAAGTTGTAATCAAATCCTGAGGCGCGGAGGCAATCAGCATATTGCGTACTGGCTGCGATCATTCGTGGATCCTGTTCCACGAGCGCATCGAAGGGATTGAGGTATGTCGCGCTGAACTGGTCAGCGCTGAACGTCTGCTCGATAGCCTTGCGCGTGCAGCCGCCAGTGCGGGATAAGTCCTCCGTTTCAAGCGCCACCGCAAAGGTCGCATCCGGATGCTCACCAAAAAGCGTATGTGTGTAGGCAACCTGGTCCGCAGGCGATAGGCTTTGGAAGATGCGTACATTCTGGTCACCCAACCCAAGCTTGGCTGGCGTCAAGACATCGGAAATCTGAGGGGCGAGACCTGTATATAAGGTGGAAATGCCGTAACCATATTCTTCAATGAACTGCCGTTCTCCCATCCCTGGCAGCGATTTGTCAGCAACCATTCCCCTGCGCACCGTGTTGTAATCAGCGGCAATATATTCGAAACCCGCCTCTCTCATACATTGACTGATGAGTGCTTCCACGGCTTCGATATTGGTCACAAGTTGATCCTTGGTCATACCAAACTCTTCTTTGCCTGGTATGCTGCCCTGGCCTGTGGATCTCCCACCACAGGCAGCCAAGAGAACGCTGGTAACAACAGATAAGACCAACAAGGCTACTATGCCGCGTGTGCGCAAGTGAGATTGGGTTTTGTATAAAAAAGTCTTTGATCGCATAATGTTTTCCTTGATTTGACAAAATTCTTTCCAACTTTTTTGAAAGCAGTCGATCAGATGCTCCAAACCATAATTGTAGCGGAGAATGATAAGGAATGGATAAAACTTTGTTACAGTTGAAACCATCTGTAAGATAGTAGGGAACAACCTGCGGGAGTCGAATATGAATCTCTATCTACTTATTAAATTATTCCACGTGCTGGCTGCTATTTGGATGATCAGCGGTGTCGTTGGGCGCGGACTCACCTTCTGGTACGCGGGCAGAGTCAACAATGTTCATGCGGTCCATGCCTTACTGCACGTAAGTGAGTTCTTTGAGCGTTACGCGGTAATCCCAACGGGAGCTGTTGTTCTGCTGTTCGGCTTGATCCTCGCCTGGATGCAGAGATGGCCGCTTTTTGGCTTTCTGCAGGGCTCCACTTCCAATTGGCTGCTGATATCATTCATACTTTTCGTGGGTGCATCAGCAGTCATCGCACCATTGCGGTTGATAGAGCGCCGCAAACAACGGACGCGCGCGGTTGAAGAAGCGCTGGTCCAGGGGATCATCACGCAGGAGTTGACCGCGACACTCAACGACCAAGTTGTGATACGGTTTCGCGTTGCAGAATTTGTTACTTTGATCTTAATCACCATCTTAATGGTGACGAAGCCGTTCTAATTTGTGCTTGACTTTCCTTAGTGGGGCATTATACTAACTATCTACGGGCCAGTGTTTTGCACTGAGTCATATTCACGGTGCAGCGATGCAAGAGGAGGCCATATCATGTTCGCAAAACTTTTCATTTTCAGCCTGTCAATCACATTCTTCCTGGCCGCCTGCATACCAGCGATCGCACCCGCGACGGATTTACAAAGCGCTACCATTACACCAACGGCTACTCCCGAACAAACAGCCACTCCAAAGCCTGCACGCACACCCCTTCCAACGTCCACTCTTGTTCCATTACAGCTACAAAAAATCGAAAAGTTTCGTGATAACTGTACAGATAAGGACCAGGACTTACCCGGAGATGGGCTGGTCGATGTGGCCTATCTACCCAGCGGCTTTTGCTTCCACGGTGAGCTGGATATGTTCGAGACGAGCGGCCATGTATACGTGGCGCAAGTCGTCCAGAACATCTTCCCCAGTGCTGAGGAGTCTTTCCGTATCATCGACGTTACAGATGCTGAAAACCCCATAATGGTGGGCGCGTGGAAATGGAACTTTTCCACCTATTCCGCAGACATCAAAGCGTTCCGGCAGGGGGATCATTGGTACCTCGCGGTTTCCAGAGATCCTGCCCTACCAAAAAGAAGTGTGGACCCGCTGTGTAGTCTGATTGGCGGCATCGCCATTATAGAGGTAACTGAACCAACGCAGCCAAGATTGATAAACCTGCTAACGGGAGAGAGTACAGGATCAAGGGCAAAGGAAAAATGGTGCAACTCTCACACAGCAGAGGTGAGTCGTGACGCGGACGGGAATGGCATATACTTATATGTCTCTGCAAGAGATATCTTCGATCTGCGTGTGTTGGATATCCGCGATCTCGAACATGTCACGGAAGTGGGACACTATACGCATCCCGATGCTGGTATTTATAACGAGCGAAACTGGTTCTTTGTTCATGACACAACCATTGTCGGTGATCGGGTGTATGTATCCTATTGGTCGGCGGGTCTCATCATCCTTGACCGACAGGCGCTGGAGGCCGGCAAACGAGTCACACCACTCAATCCGCTCGATAGCATTGACCCCTGGGGCTTAAATATTCATCACGCCTACCCAACAGCGGATGAGAAGTTTGTATTTATTGAAGACGAGTTTCCTTCCAAGCAGCCAGCGAGCCGCCTCCGACTATATGACATACGAGACTTACAAGATCCAAAAGAAGTGGCAGCGATTGCCCTCTCTGACTCGTGGGGAGCACCGCATAATCTCCTGGTAGCCGGGAATCTGCTGTTCGTGGGCTGGTATCAGGATGGTGTGCGCGTCTATAAGTACGATACCAGCGATCCCGAAAACCCTTCCGTCGAACCCTATGCATTCAA
>DAINRK010000512.1:0-3731 GCA_036741855.1 Anaerolineales bacterium | reverse complement strand
CTGATTCCTAAGTCCCGAATATTTCAGCAGTTACGAATTTCGCGCCAGCGACTATATACGACCAATTCACGCATATTGATAAAAGAGCGCATTTTGCGAAACAGGGTATTTTTCCAGTACGCTTGCCTTCACTACATCAGGGTATCATGATCGTGGAAAAACGCTTACAACCCGGAAAATAATCCTAATTCCTCATATCAAGAGCCGTCTTTTTGTATTCAGTATACGAAAGTTTCACAAACCGTTCGATTTTGATACCACCAAAGTCCCGTTTAACGGACGTTTTTGGAGATTAGGTTTTCTGTGCAACAATCAAACTTTGAGGGGTATTAATATCGCGGTTATCAGGAAATCCAATAAACTTCTGTAGCACTGGTTTAAATCCACTCTGCTCTAGCAGAGCGCTCCACTCCTCCAAACTCCTATACGCAGCCGGAATGGTCACTTTTTCTCTCTGAGCCAGTACACGATTCGCTACCCAATCATACACAGCCATAATCTTCTTTCGATCCTCATCATCCCATTGCATAAATTCTTTATACCGCTCTAATCCGTTTTCGGGTTTAAGATTATTTGAGTATGAGTCATCAAGGATAACTAACTTTGCATTTTTTGGTAAATTCCCGTTGATGTATCCCAAATATCGGCCTTGCTCATCATATTCCATATGATGAAGTGTCCAGGTAAGTACAACAGAATCCGGCTTCTCTCTTTGTAGAAAATCAGTAAATTCCTCTTCTGTGATAATTGCGAATCTAACCGTTTTCGATTGAAATTGCTTCCATTCAGGATACGGATTTATGTCAATCCCTACTACTTGTCCAAACCTCTTCTCTTGTGAGTAAAGTTTTGCAAGGATTCCTGTTCCGCATCCGACATCAATTATTTTCTCTGACGAAGGTGTAACAGGAACAACATACTTAGCAAAATAGTTTGGGGCGAGATTTTGGAAGAACCCCAGTGAATATATTTGTTTTAATTCCTCTCGCCATTTCTCACCAAATTTTTTGACATCTAAATTGCTAAGATCGCTGAGAAGATCATTGAGACAAGCTTTTGAAAATCCAATAGAGGAGAGGCTACTTCTTAAATTATTAACGATAAAATCAGCTAGCTCTTCATTGCCAGATAAAATTTCGCGTATATCTTTCAGTTGGATATTAGACACAACTCAAGTATGATACCATACTCACTCCACAAAAAATAGTATACTGTATACACTCGTCTCATTAATTGACCCTTTCGCGAGACGACTGTATACAAAAAACAAATCTCTATGGAATTTGATTTCGAGGCCTGTCAAGAGGTGTGTTTTTGAGACTAAAAATTGCTGTTTGGTCTTTGTTTTCAAGGGTTTATGGTATAATCCGCAAAATAAGCAATATGTCACTCACCCCTGAAGCACGAGATCAAGCTGGAATCGGTACAGCTGCACGACTTCTCACCGAGCCGGAAAGAGAATCATTTAAGCAGGCAGGAGTTGAAGTAGTGGCAGATAAACCGCAGCTTCTTTATCTCACGGGCAAACGACAACCCCTTAATGACATTAAGAATACTCCGGGATTGGCAGCTGTTCAGGCTATGATACAAAATGATAAGGTTCTCTTGTTTGCGAGCCGCAGAATAAATAGAGAAGTGCAATTACCGACACTCAATGAAGCAATTGATTTATTAGTACAACAAGAGAGCTCCATACAGTATTTCATGGATAGATTTGGGCACTTGAAGCTAGACCGAAGCGCGGTTGATAAACAGCATCTTAAAGAAATCACCGGCGAAGAAGAGGAGCTTGCACAGCGGCTGTCACACTCTGTCGATTGGGAATTTTGCAGAGCCACTCCACCACGAGGGCAAAAGGAACATGAAAAAACCTTTCAAGAAATCGTAACCTATGCCCCGCCGAAGTTTAGCTCTCCATTCTATATGCGTATTGCATTAGAGAAGTGTTCAATAGATTGGCTTGAACCTTATTTTCGGTCAAGGAGGCATTATGATGAAGATAATTTCGATCGGGAAAACACTTTAAATATTTTTGAAGACCCTGAAGTTTTAGCAAGAATGATAGCAGCAGATGGAAAATACGGTAGCCTGCAGAGAACAATAGATGGATACTTCAATGGCGATGAGGCGGCTTTTCGGGGAAGATGGAAAGAATACCATCAAAACTGGTGGCCGGGTGAATACAGAGCAATGCAGGAAGCAACAGACAACATGAAAAACTGGTTGAAAACCCAGAAGGAATAAAGGAATAGTGGTTATAATTTCGGCATAAAATTCCTCAGCCTCATCTAACTAGTCGCTGGCGCGAAATTCGAGCGTGTACCCACAACGCTTGCGGAGAGTCAAAGGGTCGAAACTACCATGATAGTCTCTTGGACTCACATTCTTGATCGCTGCTACTGACCCTAAGGCACCAATTTACTGAGACTTAATTTCGCGCCAGCGACTAACTACCTCATGCCCTCATCGATACGAATTTTCTAGTCTCATGTATCGACTCTTTTTTGACTCCCTGTTCGAGAAAACCCAACAAAACAGATTTTTTTACCAGAATCCGGCGAAAAAAATAGAGTATTTCTATAGCCAAAAACTGTGTAGGAGAAATGGGCGTTTAGTATAGACAACACCAAGTGTCACGGGAGTCTTGCCAGGGCTCGGGCGTGCTCTCCCGCACCCGGTCGAAGACGAACGAGCCCATGGGAGACAGCGCTCACATGCACGTGCCGCCCTGGCACCAGACCTGCTCGAATTTGCCAAAGTTGGACACCGTGGTCCCCTGGATAGGGGGCCAGTGCTGCACCCGGTTCCAATAGCCCATGGCCGATTGCCAGTAAAAACCTCGGTCATCCGGAATGTCCCGCAGGAGGATATGCTCCATCTGCCGCGTGATCTCAGCCCGCTTCGCGACCTCAAACGTCCGGCTCTGGGCCGCAAAGAGCTGATCAAACTCTGCGTTGCAGTATTTGCCCAGGTTGGAGGGCGACTGGCAGACCAACCGCGCATAGTAGAGGTCCGGCTCATCGACAGCAACCCCCGACAGGACCGTATAGGCCTGAAACGCCCCTTTTTCAATGCGGTCGCGAAAGCCCGCCGTGTCCAGCAGGGTCAGCTTGAGGTTGATGCCCACCTTTTTCAGATCGTCTTGCCGGGATAGCGCCCCCGGCTCGTACATGGGACCACGGCGCAACACCAGCTCCACATCCACGCCTTTGGCATAGCCCGCTGCGGTGACCAACCGTTTGGCCTCCGCCTGCCGCTGGGCCATATCGTCGCCGAACTGCGGGTACTGCTTCAAAGCTTCCAGGGGGAGCCCGTAGGGCGTATGGGGACCAATATAGCCCCCAATCACCCCCCAGCCTTCGGCGGCAATGGCGATCATCTTCTCCCGGTCCGTGGCCAGCGCTACCGCTTGGCGCAGCCGTGGATCATGGAACGGTGGCTTGCTCACATTCATCACGAATGAATCCCACCCGGCACGTGGTCCAATGGCGATCACCGCGTCGGGGAAAGCCGTTTTCAGGATGTCGGCCTCGGGCCGTTCGAGATGGCGGGCGATCCCCGTCATGGTCAGTTGCCGTGCGCGGAAGGCAGCGAAGATCTTCGTGAAATCCTCCATCACCACGGCCTGGTACCCGTCGAGGTACGGGAGGCCAGGCTTCCAGTAGTGCGGGTTGCGCTCGGCACGAAACTCCACCCCCGGCGTATACGATTTGAATTTGAACGGCACCGTA
>DAINRK010000511.1:0-3741 GCA_036741855.1 Anaerolineales bacterium | reverse complement strand
CCATTATCGGCTCTTTGGCGAAAGGTGATTTCCGCTCCCATTCGGATGTTGATTTTCTCGTCCGCGGGCCGATCGAACCCAAGCGCCGTCATCTGGTTGAGCGACTGGTAGCTGACGGCATGCGGTCATCCGCGATTCCTTACGATCTGATTTTTGAGGACGATCTGACCGAAGATCGTGTCCTGGAGTTACTGCATGACATCGTTTAGCCTGCCAGAGTTCGCGAAACTTTCCCCAAGAATCGCCCGCGCAGAGCGCGAGCTGGCACAGATGGAACAGTATTACGCAAGCCATTCGGCTGAGGTGGCAGATGGAGACTGGGGAGCCGTGGCGGCGGTCTCATCGGGCATCCACAATGTCTATAATAATAAGGATCATACGTTTATTTTGTTGAGGATTCATTTTGCTGTCTCCTTTCAAATGTTGCCTCTTTTTTAATCATGCGAATGATGAATGCACTGGCCACATACCAGATCACAAAATCCAGAATAAGCCACAGTCCGTTGAATTCGGAGCAAGATTCACCTGGTGGACACGGTCCCCAGGCAAGATAAAATTGCAGAGGGAAACCTAATGGAAAGGTATCTGAGATGGTTGAGATAATGTACATTCGCCAGAGGTAACTGGCAGCCATAAAAAGTACAAATGCGAGAATGATTTTCAGAGGGTTGGGTCTGAGGAAGGTTTTCATGGAGTATCTCGTTCGTGTTGATAATGAAAAAACATTGAACTGAGGGCGGATTTGCTATATACTACCAAATGTAGCCTCGCGGGCTGACAACGCTATTATACGGCGGTCATCTAAAAATTTTCTTGATCGATATAAATGGAACTGCTGGAACGCACATCTCAACTGCAAGCATTGAATTCCGCCCTGAGCCAGGTGAAGGCGAGGGAGGGACAAGGATGCGTAACGCTGGTCTACGGCGAAGCGGGGATAGGCAAAACATCGCTCGTTGAGCATTTTCTCAATGAACATAAAACAAAATGGCAGATACTGCAGGGCGCATGTGACTCACTCTTCACGCCGCGCCCGTTGGGTCCGTTACATGACATTGCGCCTCAGGCTCATGGAGATCTGCTAAGCCTGCTCGAATCGGAATCCAATAGACAAGCCGTCTTCTCTGCCTGTCTTAACGAACTAAAAGAACAAGCAACAATACTGGTCATTGAAGATATCCACTGGGCGGACGAGGCGACTCTCGACCTGCTCAAATATCTGGGGCGACGTATTCGTCAGACAGTCTCATTGATGATTCTCACTTATCGCGACGATGAGATTGGCGCTGACCATCCCTTGCGCACTCTGTTAGGTGACCTTGCCTCTTCACAGGCTCTGCATCGTATTCCTGTATCACATCTCTCAAAAGATGCAGTGCATGAACTGGCGAAGAATAAGAAGGTTGACTCATTTGAACTCCATCGTTTAACGAACGGCAACCCATTCTTTGTGACTGAAGTTCTGGCAGGCGAAGGTGGAATCCCGGAAACCGTGCGCGACGCCGTGCTGGCGCGCGCCTCGCGGTTGTCAGCCGCCGCGCGAGCTGTGTTGGAAGCCGCGGCAGTGATCGGGTCACGCATTGAGCCGTGGCTTTTGTCGAATATCGTTGGCACAGAGTCTGCGAATGTCCAAGATTGCATCACAAAAGGGATGCTCCAGTTTCAAGGCGATGACTATGCATTTCGTCATGAACTGGCCCGGCAGACGATTCTTGAATCCATTTCACCGCAACGAAAACTCGCGTTACATCGCCTGACATTGAAAGCGCTCAAAGAATCTCCCGAAACACGCAATGACCTGGCGCGGCTTGCGAATCATGCTGAAGGGACTAAAGATGCGGAGGCTGTACTTGAATATGCGCCCGCCGCGGCAAGGCAGGCTTCCGCTGTGAGTTCTCACCGGGAGGCAATTGCACTTTACGAGTTGGCGTTGCGATTCGCCGATGCCCTGCTACCTGCCGTGCATGCACAGATGCTGGAAGCCTATGCGCTTGAATTACGGTTTGCGAATCGATTTGCGGATGCCATAAGCGTCCTGAAGAAGACGATTGAATTATGGGGTTTGATGGGTAACCGTCTGAGGGAAGGCAGGAATTTGGCGGAGTTGTCCATCCTGCTTACTGTCGAGGGACGTTATACGGAATCCGAAATGGTGAGCCAGGCTGCCATTGCGATGCTTGAAACGCTTCCACCCAGCGCAGAACTGGCATGGGCATATACTTCACAGTGTTTTATTCGAATGATGCATCGCGATTGCACCGATGCGGTTAAGTGGGGCGAGAAAGCCATTGCGCTGGCTGAACATTTCGAAGACGCTGAGAAACTCGCCCTTGCCTACAACTATACAGGTTGCGCGATGCTGGCCATGGATTACGAGCGCGGTCGCGCGCTTCTGGAGCGCAACCTCGCCATCGGGCGCGAAGCCAATCTGCCATGGGCGTTCGCGGGCACGTATACCTCTCTGGGATGGATGTTAGTAGAGGTGTATCAACTTGCAGATGCAGAGCGTTACCTGACAGAAGGCATTACCTATGCCACTGAACATGACGATGATTATCATTTGCTGCAAATGCTGGTATGGCGGGCTTTGGTGCGTCTATACCAGGGTCGTTGGGGAGACGCGATTGAAACTGCGTTGAAGGTTCTAAAAAGCCGGTACCTCGATATCGAAACCCGCACTTGTGCACTTATTGCCCTGGCGCGTACGCATGTTCGCCTTGGCGACCCCAGCGCATTGACGGCGCTTGACGAGGCGCTTGCCCTGTCAGTACAGGCGGCTGCCCTCCCGCGCCTCGGTCCAGCTAGAGCTGCCCGAGCTGAGATGGCGTGGCTAGGAGGCGACGATGGCCGCGCCATTGAAGAAGCGCGTGCCTGCTACGATATAGCTGTTAGTAAACAACATCCCTGGATTGCAGGTGAACTTGCTTTCTGGCGCTGGCGCGCGGGCAACGATTTTATACCTCCAGCATGGATTGCCAAACCTTTTGGATTACAAATCGCAGGAGATTGGGGCGCGGCGGCACAAGAGTGGGAGCAACGCGGCTGTCCCTACGAACAGGGGATGGCGTTGATGGATGGCGACGAGGCCGCGCAGTTAGCCGCGCTGGAAATCTTCGAGCGGCTCGGGGCACGCCCTGCAATCGAAAAACTTAAGCAAGAGATGCGATCCAAGGGAGTGCGCGGCATCCCGCGCGGACCCCGGCCGACCACGCGCGAAAATACGTTTGGTCTCACCGCACGCGAGATGGAAGTGCTGGCCAGTCTCGTTGACGGCTTAAGCAATAATGCAATTGCCAAGAAGCTAAGTCTCTCAACTCGCACAGTTGAGCATCACATCGCGTCGATTCTGCAAAAGATGCAGGTGCAATCGCGCAGTGAAGCGGTCGCGCTGGCGGCGAAAGACGGTCTAATTTCGTCCGGATAATTCCCTTCTCTGAAGCCTTCAATTCAAAATAGGTGGTGGTCCTTCCCAACATAGGTAGTGTCACCGATGTATTTTTGCGTGCCAAACTGTAAGATGTGCTCAACATTCAACGGCTCAAATAGAAAGGAGACCATCATGTTGAAAACCAACACCTTTTCGCCACGCACCATTGCACCGATTACTGCCTGTAATGGACAGTTAGTTCAAACTACTCCATGTGTCGCTATGTTGTGGACGGAGGAGACATGAAAAAGATAATGATGGCAGTCGCTGCGCTTGCGGTACTTCTCTCGAGTTCTACAGCATTTGCAGAAGGG
>DAINRK010000510.1:0-3742 GCA_036741855.1 Anaerolineales bacterium | reverse complement strand
GGTACCCTCATTCGTTGGGTGAAACAGGTCGGTGAAAATATCAACAAAGGTGACGTGCTGGCGGAGATCGAAACGGACAAAGCTACTGTTGAGGTTGAGTCACCTGCGAGCGGGGTCGTTCTCCAACATATGGTTGATCAAGGCGCTGTTGTTCCGGTCAATGCACCGATAGCAGTTGTTGGAAATCAGGGAGAAAAAGTGGATGCTCCAGCAGCGGCTCCACAGAAATCAGACAGCAAGCCAGAAGAAAAGAAACCGGATGAGAAGAAGGAAGAACCAGCGGCAAAAGTGGAGGAACAGCCTGCGCCTCGGACTCAGCCCGCGGCACCCCCCGTTGCTCAAGCCGAGCCAGCGCCCTCAGATGGTCATGTTAAAGCTTCTCCTCTTGCGAAGAAGATCGCCCGCGACAATAGCGTAGATCTATCGCGCGTCCAAGGCACAGGTCCCGGCGGACGCGTCGTGCGCAAAGATGTTGAAGCCGCGCTTTCAAGTGGCGCCGCCGCAAAGCCGGCTGCGAAACCGTCTGTTTCGATGCCCATCCCCTCCTTGGTTCCTGTTTCTCACGAAGACGAAACGATTCAACTGACGAAACTTCGACAGGCCATCGCGCGCCGCATGACCGAATCGAAGACAACTGTTCCGCACTTCTATGTGACCCACGAATACAAAATGGACGCGGTCATGGCGCTCCGCAAGCAGCTCAATGAATATTTGCCGGAGAACGAGAAACTTTCAGTTAATGACTTCATCGTAAAAGCTGTTGCGCTCACGTTGAGACAATTCCCTAATTTAAACTCATCATTTGCAGGGAATAATCAAGTCCTTCGCCATGGGGCGGTCAATGTGGGTGTGGCCGTTGCGGTTGAAAACGGCTTACTAACTGTTGTGACTCGCGACACTGACCAAAGACCTATACGCCAAATCGCTGCAGATTTGAAGCGCATGGTTGCTGGCGCGCGCGAAGGTAAGGTCAAGCCTGATGATATCGAAGGTTCAACGTTCTCAGTCAGCAATCTAGGGATGTACGACGTGGAAAATTTCATTGCGATCCTCAACCCGCCCGAAGCCGCGATCCTGGCTGTTGGCTCCGCACGAGAAGTGCCGGTTGTAGAAAATGGCGAGATCAAAATCGGCTGGCGCATGAAAGGCACGATCTCAGTAGATCATCGAGTGAGTGATGGCGCGGAAGCTGCCCAGTTCATGCAGACGCTGGCAGGCTTCCTTGAAAATCCGGTCAGGATGTTGGTGTAAGTTACGTAGGTCGGACTGGTAGTCCGACCTACTTTTTTTATCAATCATTTGGTTAAATGTCCTTATGACAAACTCTTCGCTTATCGACATAAACGACTCATTACTCATCGCCATTGACATTCAGCCACATTTCATAAAAAAGGAATCAAAAAATGAGCCTAACTCGCTATTGCATAGAATGTGCTGGGTAATCAAAGTTGCCAATTGGCTGAACGTTCCTTTGATTGTTACAGCTGAGGATATTTCGCGCACAGGCAATGTTGCTGAAGAAATTGCAGAGATCCTTCCGCCCAATACAAAAATTTACAACAAGATGGCTTTCGGCCTGGCCGCTCAACCTGACATTATGGAGGCTGTCAAGCAGACGGGACGTAAAACTGCTGTCCTCATTGGTTATGAAACCGATGTGTGCGTAGCACACTCAGCATTGGGTCTCATGGATTTAGGCTATAGAGTCGCTGTCGTCTCAGACGCGACAGGTTCCCCAGGCGACGCACACCAAATTGGCCTTGCGCGGATTCGTCAGGCAGGTGGGATTATCGTCAGCGCGAAGAGTTTGTATTACGAATGGGTTCGTACCGTCGCAAAGGCTCTGGGGTTTGAACAGTCTGGGATAGAAACGCCTGATGGAATTATTTTATAACAGCCAGGCTGGCGCATGAAAGCCCCTATATTCAGTTATTGTAACCAACGGTTAATCCAAGCGTCATGACTCTAACCCTGCATATTTATTACTTCCGGAATAAGGCCAGCCTCCCAGTTGGTCCACTTTTCGGCCTTTAAGCCAGGCATTACATTTGGACAGCATACTGGAAAGAAGGTAGAAAATAGAACTCAATTTCCGGTTTTCCTTTAGACCAACACTTTTATTGATCCCCGTTTTAATTTTGTCGGCATGTGCTCCGGCTGTTTCAGCCGGCCCTGGTCTGCTACCTACTCTTCAGGTTCAGGAAAGCTCAACGATGGTGGAACTGACTGCTGCGATGCAATCCACGGAACCTGAGTCTCAGATAGAGCCAGCTAAACCTTCGTTTGATGTCCGCTTAACTGGCGTGAGGTCAAGCGCTAAGGTGATCAGGAGTGGAGGAATTGAGCTCGAGGTACAACCAGACCAAATGGCGGATGTTCAGGTGGGTGATGGCATCGAAATGGTTAAGCAGGAAGAGCAGGATGAGCAGAGTTACAGTATTTTAGATTTCTCCGATTATCTGGAAGTAGAACTCTTCAGCAATACATCCGTTTTCCTCGCAGACCTAAGGCAGGCAGCAGGAAGTTCTACCTACGTCACCCTGCACCTCGATCGCGGGCACATGTTTGTGCATCTAAATGAGCAGACGATTCCCCAGGTCACAGTTAAGACCCCATCTGCAATAATAAGAATTCTCGCGGGTGGCACGGAATTTGATGTTTGCCACAACGAAGGGCTCACGTGCATTTTCGTAAAAAGGGGAGTTGTCGAGGTCACGGTTCAGGGCCGGAGGGAACTCGTAAAGGCCGGAGAGGCCAGTCAGATATTAGAGGATCAACAACGTCCATCTCCGCCTATCTGTGCGCCCATCTCAAGATTCAACGACTGGGAGGAACGTTTTCGACAGTCCGCAGACACCCCGGCTCTGGAAAAAGAAATCTCTGAATTGCCACAGGAACCCTGTCCTCTGACAGCCGCGGGGCTTCCGGTTAATGCGCGTATACTGTATCAAGATGAATTCAGGAATCCATTCGGCGGATGGGCTCGAGGAAAGATCGATAATTTCATTGTTCGCTATGCCGGACTGCAATACTACCGGGTTCAAGCGCAAGGTCCCGATGAACAATATATCGCTTCTGTACCCAAGGTGCAAGAATATGGGGATGTGAACGTCGATGTAAGAGCGATTGGTGAGGCGGCGAGCGGCGGTGACTTTCGCTACGGCATAGTCTTTCGCCGATCCGGAGATCAGTATTATGCCTTCATCATATCGCCGGGTACCCAGACCTGGTATTTTCTCAAAAGTTCATCTACCGGGCTGGAAACCCTGAGGGAGGGCACCGATGACCGCATGCGCGGATTGGAGTCTAAGGAAACGTTGCGAGTCGAAGCCTATGGTTCAACCTTCGTGATGTTCATCAACGGTCGGTTCATTGATTGGATCAGTGATCCTGATTACGCCAGTGGGGAGGTCGGATTATTTGTCGAAACTTTGGATAGTCTTGACGCGATTATCCGCTTTGACTCGATCATCATCTGGGAAATGCCGCCAGTAGTGCTAAATCCCAATGAAGGTGGAAGAGAATATTGTTTTAATACCTTTGACGACGACGGTGACCACCTGATCGACAGAGCAGACCCCGACTGCCAGAGATTGGGTCTTACCTCAACACCACTCCCGCTGCCAACGAGTGCACGGCCTACCAATACACTCATACTACGACCCACCAATACACTCGTCCCACAACCTACCAATACACCTATACCACAACCGACTAATACACCGGGACCAACCAATACACG
>DAINRK010000509.1:0-3768 GCA_036741855.1 Anaerolineales bacterium | reverse complement strand
TTCCTAAAAGTCGCGAATGCGATGCTTGCTTATGGGGTTGTTTAGTAAATTCCGCCCTCACCCCTAGCCCCTCTCCTATAAGGAGAGGTGAATTATCACCAGCCTGCGTTGAGCCATCCGCGCAGTTCCATCGCCTTGACCACTCGGTCAATTGCCACCATATAGGCCGCGTCGCGCTGATACACGTTTTCCTTTGCGCTGCGTTCAAGCACTGCATTGAACGCAGAGGTCATTTTGATATCCAGCCGGCGTAACACTGCATCGCGTTCCCAATAGTAATTGGCGTCGTTTTGGACTTGCTCGAAATAAGAGGTCGTCACACCACCGGCATTGCAGAGAAAGTCAGGGATGGTGAAGATTCCATTGGCCTTGAAGAATTCATCTGCCTCAGGTGTGGTGGGACCATTCGCGCCTTCGGCTACGATCTTCACCCGGCTGGACATTTTCTTGATCGTTTCCTCATTCACTTGTCCCTCGAGCGCGGCCGGGATGAGGACATCCGCTTCCTTCGAAATCCAGGCATCTCCATCTTCAACAATATAACCAGCCTCTTCGGCGGCTTTCTTGTCGATTGTGCCGTATCCGTCCACAATCGACAGCAAAAAGCGCGGGTCAATTCCACCTTTGCGACTGTAGGTATAAGATTTTTTGTCGTGGCGATCCCAACAGGAAACGCCGGCTACGCTACCACCCAGGATTTCCACAAAAGCAATGGCTGCATACTGCGAGACATTACCGAATCCCTGCAATGCCGCGATGGATTTCGTTGGATCCATATTAAGATGTTTCATCGCCTCGCGTACGGTGTAAATCACACCATAACCGGTTGCTTCGGTGCGTCCCTGTGAACCGCCGCCGCCGATAGGCTTCCCGGTAAAGACACCAGGCGAATATTGACCGACGATACGTGAATACTCATCCATCATCCAGCCCATCATTTGTGAGGTCGTTCCCACATCAGGCGCGGGCACATCCTGGCGCGAGCCCAGGTTATGCCACATCTGTAGAACCCAACCGCGGCACAAGGCTTCCTTCTCCCTTTCTGAAAGCGTGGATGGGTCAACAACGATGCCACCTTTTCCCCCACCCAATGGAATATCTGCAACCGCGCATTTCCAGGTCATCCACATGGCGAGCGCGCGTACGGTATCGATCGTCTCATCCTTGTGAAAGCGAATGCCTCCCTTATTGGGGCCACGCGCATCGTTGTGTTGAACGCGAAATCCCTGAAAGAACTGCAGCGACCCGTTATCCATGCGGACAGGAATGCGGAAGGTAAACTCGCGCATCGGCCAGCGCAGCGCGCCGATCACGCCAGGATCAAGGTTAAGCATCGCGGCCACACGGTCGAACTGTTTTTGCGCCATATCGAAGGCATTGAGGTCATTACCCATATCATTCTCCGGGAAAGGATTTTATTTAAAAGATAAGCGGGCATCCCGGACGGGAAGCCCGTTTTCAATTCAGGTTATGTCAACCACGTATTCATTATGTAATTACCCAATAAGGTATTTCCACCTCTTAACGTTATCACGAGAGTCAAATACTCGTCAATACAATGAAAATCATCCTGTCTTCATATAAGAAAAGACCAGGCTCGCGCCTGGTCAGTTCCCTTTACTCGGGGTTATCCTCATCTGCTTCGTCATCCCCCTTATCCAGCTCATACTCCACTTTATCATGATCCAGATATACCCACAATAGAAGCACGTGCCCATCAACGGTTTCCACATTGCGGGCTGCGAGGATGGGGGCCGACTGTTCAACACCCATATCATTGCGATAGTGTAAATGTATAGTCGATTGCTGCTTCCATGCCCGGTAACAGCGTTCCACAAGTGCGGGCCCGTTGAACGTCCGTAGGCGTGTCAACGCTGGAACCGATAAACGAGAACCTTCATTCAAACCCAATGCCCAGCCATCATTTACGGCTTCGAAAACTGGCGGAGGGCCTTCAATGATTGTAATTTTTTCATCCATAGTGCCGCCAATATACCACAAAAGGGAAATAAGCAAGCTTGCGATTGCGTTGTTTGATCTTCCTGTAGTTGAAATTCATGCGTCCTCCAAGTGTCGCATCCGCCCCGAATATAAACCTATTTGTCTTTACCAGAATATCTCCTGGTATATATTTCATGACGACCTGAACTGCCTTTTTGTTTCAAGAATCTCCCTCATTATGTTGAACGAATTAATAACAAAGTTGCTACGTGTGAATGCTTGCGCTCATACTTTGGGATAGGTATACTTGAGCCATTATGCAACCGGAAAAGATCGGCCGCTACGAAATCAAGTCAGAATTAGGCCGTGGGGGAATGGCAACGGTCTATCGCGGCTACGACCCGCGTTTTGAACGCGAGGTTGCTGTCAAAGTCCTGCCACCAGAACTGCTTCATTCTGATCCACAATTCAAACTGCGCTTCGATCGTGAAGCCAAGATCATTGCCCAGTTAGAACACTCCTCTATCGTTCCAGTGTACGATGTGGACACAGACGGAGATCAACCCTATTTTGTCATGCGCTACATGAGCGGCGGCTCGCTCTCCGAACGAATCAAAGCCGGCGTCTTCACAGTTGAAGAGGCAACCCGCATCCTTGAAAGAGTGGGTCCCGGGTTGGATGAAGCTCACTCCAAAGGCATCGTCCACCGCGACATCAAGCCGAGCAACATTTTATTCGATAATCGGGGCACACCCTATATATCAGACTTTGGCATTGCCAAGTTATCACAGGCGCAATCCGGCAATGTGACAGGCAGCGCCATTATCGGCACGCCTGCCTACATGGCTCCCGAACAGGCCCAGGGAGATTCAATTGATGGCCGCGTAGATATTTATGCGCTTGGCATTATTCTTTATGAAATGGTCACGGGTAGGCAGCCTTATGAAGCCGATACACCTATGGCGGTCGCACTCAAGCACATCACTGATCCTGTACCACATATTCTGAATGCAAACCCCAAACTCCCGCCAGGCATGGATATGATTATCCAGAAGGCCATGGCAAAAGACAGAGATGAGCGCTTTGCCAGCTCCAAGGAAATGATTGATGGGCTTCATGCAGTGATGCGCGGTGAGACCACCAAGCTACAGCCCCTTGCTGCACCGAAAACGATTAAGGGCACAGCGATCCAGCGCACTATTATCACTGAAAAACAGGGGTTCAACGCTCTGCTCGTGATTATACCCGTCGTCGCGATTGCGGCGATCGCCGGGGGACTCTTCCTGTTTAATGCGATCAATCGTACTTCCGCGACCGAATCGCCTGTCAATACGGTTACATCTGCCGCGGCCACTGAAACACCTGAACCCACATCCGAAGCGACACAGGCTATCGTCCTGCCGGCTGAAACCGCCACCGAAGCTCCACCGGCTGCAACAGAGACCATCGCCGCGCCCTTAGCACTTTCGCTTGGGGGTGCAGATAAGATCGCATTTGTTGCGAATAACGAAATCTGGCTGATGAATGTCGATGGCTCAGACCCCAAGGTATTGACAAATGACGGCGGTATCAAGACAGACCTCCAATTTTTAGATAACGAAACCCTCCTCTTCATCAGCGGAAAGACCATCAAATTCGTCAACATCAACACGAGCGCGGTGGATATACTTACCAGTTTTCCAACGGCCTCTTCACTCAATGCCTTCCGTGTGTCTCATGATGGCCAGCAGGTGATGATTACCCTCAACAATGAGATCTTCGTGGTGCCATTTGATTTCGAACAAATGAAGAATGTTCACAAAAAAAGTGACCTGCTCGCGCTCAGCT
>DAINRK010000508.1:0-3775 GCA_036741855.1 Anaerolineales bacterium | reverse complement strand
GTGGTGGATAAAGCCTTCGCGATCGCGCCGCCGATAAATCCCGATGCGCCTGTGATAAATATCTGCATCTTAAGCTTTCATCGATGTGCCTTGACTCCCATCTGTTGGCACATGTCAAGCACAGGACATGTTGAACACTTGGGCATTGTTCCTGTGCAAATATGTTTCCCAAATGGCACAAGCAGGCGGTTTATATCAATCCAATGTTCGCGCGGGAGTGTGGCTTCAAGCGCGGTCATTGTCTTCTCCGGTGTGGAGGCTTTCACATAGCCCCAGCGATTTGTGACGCGATGGACGTGGATATCCACGCTAATAAATGGTTTCTCGCATGCAATTCCCAAAACCAGGTTCGCACACTTTGGTCCAACACCAGAAAAAGAAAGTAATGTCTCGGAATCGCAGGGCAAATTTCCATCGAATTCATCCACGACGCGCTTTGCAATTGCATGGATTTGCGCTGCCTTACGTTCATGGAATGTGCAGGCATGGATCAGGTCATCGATCTCTTCGTGAGTCAATTTGTTCATTTGAGCAGGCGTGCGGGCACGCGCGAAAAGTTTGCGTGCAGTCGGCAAGGATACTTCGTCATAGGTTCGGATAGAGATCATACACGCGGCCAACTGCTCGAACGGCGAATTGAATCCATCTTCGGCAAGTTCGAACATGGCCGCTTTCGGCCAGGGTTTTACGGCTTCGCTAATCTGTTCCAGCGCAAGATCAATATCGAAGGGTTTCTTTTTCATTTCATCCTCTCGATGCCCCTCCACTTAGTACATGATTGAAGTGTAATCGTTTCTCATCGCCTCGGAAATACCGATTTCGCCGGGAATGTTAGAGGGATAATGTCCAGCATAGTCTCATCTGTTGTCACGCTGAAACGCGTAACTCATTCCTAACTTTCTGTAAACAGTCCCCAAGTTCACCCGATTCGGGATAGCGAATCGCATACTTGAGCCCGCCTAACTCGCGCAGCATTGAGTGCCATAGCAAACGTGTTGAAAAATGACTTCCCGGTTCACCTCCTAATTCGCGGTAGGATTTGATCACCGAATTCGAAAAGCCTCGACCCAGGTATTTCTGGGCGGCAAAATCCTGAGCTGCATCTCCGATGTTTACAGACTCAAAATCGATGATGCCGACGATATGGTCTAAACTTTCATCGAGAATAATATTTTCGCCCCATGGGTCGCCATGGATTAACTTCGGCCTAAAACTGTCCTTCGCAGGATCGTTCAGATATTTTTCCCACCACAAAGAAAATTTCTCGAATTCAGCCTTCGAAAAATGACTGGAGAGTACTGGCATCACCTCTTCGCCAAGGCTCTCCGGATCCACGGTTTCCGCGAAACCAAATGACCTAGCCTTATCAATTGGAAAATCATGCAGACGAACCAGGAAACTGGCTAAATCATGAGCAATGTATTTCAGATTCACGGAAGGAGCCAGCTCTAAAGAAAAGGGAATACCTGGAATCGCTCGATACCCAATGACACCGAAAGGAAAAATTTCGGATGGTTCTGCCTGCCAAGCTGGTTCTGGCACTTGGAAGGGGAGATACCTCTGCAAATGAGGCAGGACGACTCGTTCCTTCATCTGCCCACGCATCGCCTCTGACGTTTTGGCAATCCGAAAAATAAACTCATCCTCAATAAGGATCACATAACTGCTGAAGCCGTCACTCAGTAATTTCAGCGTATTCAAATTAGCGAGAGTTGGAAATGTCTGTTGAAGACCTTCCTTTATTTGTTCCAGCTCAAGTTTCGACAAAAATGTTGTGCTGTTGTTTATAGGCACGCTTATATCCTTGATGCACGCTCCACCAAATATACAACTGAAATGTAATCTTTCCCCGTTGCTTCGGACAAACCGATCTCACAGGGGATATTGGATGAATAATAGCCGCCATAATCGCGCGCCCTGACTTCGGCAGACTCTTTTTCAGTAGCGGATTGCGTCAATTCAGGGAAGAGCAAGCCGCGGTCACCTGCGAATCCACAACAGCCAAGGTTGAGTGGAACCGCGGCACTGCGCGCACATTGTTTTGCGATATGGATGAGCTTATCTTGAATACCGAGTTTTTGTGCGGAGCAGTTGGGATGCAGGACCACATCTTCATCAATTGGATGAATTAGGAGTTTCGGCAGAAGTGTATCGTGGATGAATTCGATACTGTCCAGGATTGTCAGTTGCTGGTAGAGGGCTAAACGTTCTTTGGAAAGCGAATCAGAGCAAGTGCGTAGTGTGTGCGCGCAGGAAGTTGTATCCGTAACAATAGAGTATTTTCCTCCATCACTCCATTTCCAAAATTTGAGGATGGCTTTGTGCAATGACGATTGATATGCTTTAGTGTAGCCTTTGGAGTTAAAGGGCATGCCGCAGCACATTCCAGATACGTCATTTGGAATATACAAATTGATGCCTGCGCGGTTAGAGATAGTAAGGAGAGTTTCCGTGAGTGAGCGATATTTGCTATTCGATAATCGGGACTCGTGACCTGGAATTCCTAATTGTCTTGAGATACAGGATGGAAAGTAGATAAATTCCTTTTCACCGCGAAGAGCGCTGCCACCACGAAAATTCATTGTAGGAAAAGGAACAGAAGAATTCCATTTTGGTAGAGTCGTTCTAGTGATTTTTTCAGCAGATTGAATAATAGACGTGACTCGATTCGCGCCGATGATAGATTCGGTGAGATGACCCAGACGAACCGCAAGACCAACAGCGGATTCAGTCAATGAGAAATGCTCAGCGAGCCAATTTGCGATTCGTTCTCCGCGCGGTGTGTTCGATTCGGCGCGCAGACGTCGGGTGAGGTCGCCTGTGTTGATATTCACAGGGCAGGCGGTGGCGCAGAGTCCGTCGACGGCGCAGGTGTCAATTCCAGCGTAGGAAAAATCGTCGATAACGGAATCAAGCAAAGGTGAGTCCGAGTCAGTGAGTCGGATTCGGGCGAGTTCACGTTGAACGACAATCCGCTGTCTGGGCGTGAGAGTCAATCGCCGGCTGGGACATTTCGACTCACAAAATCCGCATTCGATGCATTTATCCACTTCTGGTGAAACGAGCGACATCGTCTTGAGATCTGTGACATGCGTTTGTGGATTTGCATTAATCATCACGCCAGGGTTGAGCATGTGGTCGGGGTCGAACAGCGATTTGAGATCGCGCATGATGGCGTAGGCTTCCCTGCCCCATTCGGTTTCGACGAATGATGCCATGTTGCGTCCCGTGCCATGTTCGGCTTTGAGCGCGCCGTCGTATTTTCCGCTGACGATTTTGACCATCGCGCGTACGAAGCTGTCGAAGTGCATCACGTCTGAGTGGGTGTTGAACGCCTGATTGATCAGGAAGTGCAGATTGCCATCTTTTGCATGCCCAAACACCGCGCCATCTGGATAACCAAAATCTTCGAAGAGATGCTGGAGGTCTGTGACCGCCTCGGCAAGCCGATGAACGGGGAAGACGACATCCTCGTTAATGCAGATGGTTCCAGGTGTGCGCATTCCACCGATGGATGGAATGATGCCTTTACGCGTTTTCCACAACGAAGCCTGGACGAATGGGTCATCGGTGAACTCTGGATCGTGCACGAGCCTCATTTTCTTGACGACTTGCTCCGCCTCTTTTTTGAACCTGTCGATTGATTCCGCGTCCTGGGCTTGATACTCAACGAGGATCGCGGTCGCGCCCTCTGGGAGTTGTCGCAGGATGGCAGGAACTCCTGGATTGTTTTCGACAGAACGCAGCGCGGCTCTGTCCATGATCTCCGCGGCGC
>DAINRK010000507.1:0-3777 GCA_036741855.1 Anaerolineales bacterium | reverse complement strand
TGACCAACGCAGGGACAACTGTCGCTCGGCGGCATTCACCTCATTGCCGATGATATTAAACTACAGCGTACTTTGCCCGCTGGTGGCAGGACGAGATAACGCCGTTTTGACACAACTGGCTTGAGCATAGTGTACTCGTTTTAGCAAGATCATTGAACCAGAGCACTCCACTACGAGCGACACACACGCCAAGGCATGAGTGCTGGCGTCCTACAGTGCACCAACGATTTCATCAAATCTAGGATCATCCCGAATCGATGAAAGATCGGGATCGTTTCGCGCCCATTGCGGATCGAAATTTGCTTCGTGAGCCGCCTGTCTCAAATATTCAATCGCCGCCCCGGAATTTCCCAGGATAGCGTCAAGCGTGGCCAGACCATACCAATTCTCACTGGCGCTAAGCAGTGCACGCATTTTTTCGCTGAAGGGCAATGCATCGGCTTGTCGAGATTGTTGAACAAGCAAACTAATCAGCCCACCATAGAAATAAGGATCGTCTGGAGCGAGCGCAATGGCCTGGCGATATGCAATTTCAGCTTCCTTCAGGTGATGCAAATTCTCGTGCAGCAACAAGGCAAGGCGGTAGATGTATCGTGTGTTGCCTGGGTCAAGTTCGATGGCTTTTCGATAAGCGGCTTCAGCCTCGCTGACACGTGCGGGTTCTTGAGCAAGTAGTAAACCCAGATTGTAGTAGGCTGGGGCATCGTGAGGATTGAGTTCAATCGCCCTGCGGAAAGTGAATTCACTCTCAGTCATTCTCTTTTCCTCATTTACGTTTCCAACTTATTATCACGTCACTGTGTCCACGGATCTAGAGCGCCCAACGGCTTGCCTTACTCGCATCTGTGACTAGTGCGCACTACTGAAGATGTCTTCATGGGAAACTCAGGGTTGAAATCACCTGCAGCACCAGGTCGTGACTGCTTGCGGTTGCATCTGTTGTATAGGCACGCGCCGAAAAACTGGCCGCCTACAATTCTTTGCTGATATTTTCCCAGCGCTCCGTCTCATCCGCATTTTTGCCGTAACAAGTCTGCAGTTCGCCCTGAGCCACCTTAACCTTTTGAATTGCTTCGGCTGCACAGCCGCCCCCCAGACCAACACCCCAATATAACTCAACGCCGCCTTCTGCCCCGCTCAGAGAAACCCCATGAAGCGCGCCACTATTCTGGTCGGGTAAAACTTCGAAATTCCAGGTTGATGGATAGCGGATGCTGAAGCCCGCCTCAGGGTTGGAATAGGTTTGCCAGTCTGAGGCGCTATTACTGGATGTAGGACTACTGAGTGTAGGACTACTGGGTGTAGGACCGGCACAAGCCGTAGTTACGATAAGAAACAAAGCAAGCAGCGAGCCCAGATATCTAATTTTCATTCTCTCTCCTTATGTGATAAATGGCGGATCCATGAAGATGTAATTTTCATAGGCACCTAAACGTTTATCACTCATGAAATGTTCCAATAATGGAGAGGTTTGGAAGCCACGCTTCAGCACATAGTCTACAGCGGCTGTGTTCGTCATCGGGACGGGCAGATAGATGTTCTTCCAAACATCGTCCACGTATTTTGTCATTTCGCTTTCCACATGCGCCAGGGCCGTGTGGAAGTCATTATTGTGGAGCATCGCGATCGGGCCCGCTCGATGGCTCACGTAACTGTACCCGACGACTTGCCCGTTGCGGCGATAAAAATGTCCATGACGGTTTTTACTCAACCAAATATGGTCAACGTCTCGTGTATACCCCAGGATGATCTGGTCAATGGAGTTCAGGATCGCCACATTCTCGGGCGTAGGCGTGAACGGCTCGATGGATAGATCTGTTTCAAAGGGAACGATTTCCGGCTCGCGCGACCAGTCATAGATCGTGAAGCGGAATTTCACTCCCGATTTTAGATAGCGGGTAAGAGCACGGATATCTGAGGTGCCAATGACAACTCGATTGTGCGCCTCATCTGATGAAAACGCGGCTTCGAGCAGGCGCTTCCCGACTCCCTGCGCCTGCTTATCAGGGCGTACAAAGAATTCTGATAACTGCCGGATGCCATCCCGTACTATCGAACGGGAGAAACCGATAATCTCTCCTCCCTCTTCTGCGACCCAGAAATGTTCGGCAGTTTGCGTGAAGTATTCTGTAAAGGTTCGAAAATACTCAAAGGCTGGCGAAAGGTCTCCAGGATCTGGCTTATCTTCTTCTGGAGCCTGTCCCACACTTTGGTAGAGTCCATGAAGAGCAAGCTGGAAGGCGACAAAGGCGCCAAATAAGTCTTCGCTTGTTCCAGGACGGATTAGGATAGTCATGGTTGTTGTCTGTAATGGTTGGTGGGTTTAGAACCTGTTCTTTTGAGCCTGGTGTATCTACTAATCCGCTGCGCGTTGTGTTAGGCATTTAGGATTTTGGAGACTCATTTCATCGTTTGCTTACTAGCGTTTTGGATTCGGCGGCACGTTTCCGCATTACTGACTCGTAATTCGGCAAGATATGCAATACGGGGTTCATCAAAAATATTCCATGAGTCTGAATCTGCAATCAGAAGTGGGCCAAGAACGTTCATGTCTTTTAACACAAGTGAATAAGATAGTTCGTTGTCGGTTAATAAAACTGCATTACTCCAATCTTTCAGCGTGGGCAATGATTGATGAAGTAAAACCGCTTTTAAGACACGAGTGGCCGATGTGTCGTTGCCCCAACATTTATGAATACCATCTATGATTTCTGGCAAAAATGAATGGTCATGAAGCATTCGCTCGCCATCTTGGCGTTGTGCTGACATTACTAGATTCGACCATGAATCCAGATGAGATAAGTCTATGTTAGGCAGAAGTTCAAAGCCTAATTGGGGCATAATTTTTGCTACGACTGCTGCGGAACGAAACGGATGTGCCGTATCGCTTCGGGCACGGATTTTATCTAAATCATGCAAAACTGCCGCCCATTCAATTTCCATGCGAGTTTGCACATCTGCTTGTTCATATTCAGATAAATTGAGGCATGTGGCGAAAACGACTAAAGTATGCATTGCAGTTTGCCCACCATGCAGGGTCGCAATTTTTTTCCACCCAGGAATAATTTTGTCCATACTTTCAACAAAATCTTCTTCCAGAAGCGGGCTTATTCGTTGAACTAATGGTTCCCACGCAGAAAACTTCTCGGCCCTCAAATCAGAAGCAATTTCTTTGGATAATTTCCAAAAGTTTGGCAATTTATTTTCAACTGTAAACATATTTATCCTCATACGGGGACTGCATGTGCGGTTGCATATTTCCTTATGGGCGGAACCGTATCCGCCAATCAGGTGGCTCTTTCAGGAGGGCAATCACCATGTATGCAGCGATACTTGCCATTAACACTAGGTGCCCATACTTGTCCATTTTCTGCACTCACATCAAAAAAGCCCAGCTTATGCTTTTGGGCAAGCTTGAACATCGTTTCACGAGCGTTTGCCGCTTCTGACCACGTGAATGCCACATAAATGATGGATCGTCCAAAGTTATACTCTGTGAGTTTTGGATTGTCGACCTCATCCATATGCTTAGGATCATCAATCCAGGGGAACTCTACAATCATGTCCAGAAACCATGAAATAAGCTCATGTGCAGTTACTTCAGGATTGGAATAGTCATGGTTTTCGGACCATTCCGTCTGCTTATCATACCAAGCCATAAATCCATCGCGATCACTGGGTGCAGTTTGTGGGTCAAACACCATCAAGTCATAACTCATACAATACCTAATCTCAATTTGATAAGCTGCCTAACTAGTGTTTATGCGGTCTGCATAA
>DAINRK010000506.1:0-3790 GCA_036741855.1 Anaerolineales bacterium | reverse complement strand
GTTTAGATGCAACCCCCTCCGCCCTTCGGGCACCTCCCCCAAATACGACAAACAAAACTTCGGCTAATTATGCACAATTGCCTATGTCGTATTTGTGGGAGGCAGAGTGGGTGTCCATAACCTGTTTCGAATTTCCTCTTTCGACAAAATCGCCTCCAGCACACCTCCGCCGATTGCCAGCGCCTTATCTGAGACAAGGTGGCATGCGCTAGGGTCATCGCGCGGATCGACGTCGCCGATCTTGAGTCCTTGGGTGACAAATAAGCCTGGGCGAATGAGTCCGCGCAGTACGCCTTTGAATGGGCTGATGACGGGATACTGATCACTGATGGCTGCAATAAGCTGTCCCTCTTCCAGGTGATCTCCAATCTTTGCATGGGCTATTAGTATTCCATCGTACGGCGCGCGCAGGACGCGTCGCCGGTCACCTTCGGGTTCGCCAGAGTCTGGCTGGGATGTCCCGATCCAGTGGACGCGTCCCAGTGTGTGACTGCGGCGTGTTTCGACCACGGCATGGCAGTCTTTCCCTGCGTGGAAGCCAGGTCCGAGCCCGATATGAAGTGGCACGTCGACCTGAAGAGGCTCAGGCGGCGACTTTATTAGGCGTGCGTCTATTACGACAAGAAAATCAGGACGAGAAAGAATGTCTGCATCCGGATCAACGAGGATAGGGATTTCGCCGGCATCTATCACCGCCGATAATTCTTCGCGTTCAGCGCGACGAGCGGTGACTCCTTCGACAGTATGACGTCCCTCATATACTGCCTCAGAGAATGCAACTGTTCGACGCACTGCAAGCGGTTGCGGAAGTTCGGTGATGACCAACTTGATTCCCGCGTGGTGCAATCGCAATGCAACACCTGTTGCGAGATCACCACCACCGCGCAGCAACACAAATGAATTATTTTTGTGCGGCATTGGATGGTTGCGTTGCTGCTATTTGTTCAAGTGAATCCTGTGCCTTCACGGTTTGTTCCTGAAGCAGATGGCTGAATGAATAGAGCAGAAGATAGACAAATAAAAAGAAAAACGTGTAGAGGATCGTAAATGCTGCAAGGCGCATACTTGGGTCAATGACAACGCCGAGAATTTCCATCGCTGTCTCAGCTGGGTCGAGCAAAATATTCCATGAATTGAGGCGGACAAATCTGCCAATATAAATACCGAAACTGCTTAGTGCTGAAATTGCGAACACAAATATCCAGCCTGCCGTGCGGCTAAAGGCGCGGTGGATAATATCCTGCATGAAATAGAGGGAGATCACACCCAGCAACATGCCCGTCCAGGTGCACCAGACAACGATAATCACGTCGTACCATAAGGGCGCTTCATCGGTAGTTCTGGTGAGATCCTGAAGATCAGTGAGCATATAAGGCGCGTTGGGGAAGAAAATCAGCCATAAGAGTGCTACAACGGGGATAATAAGATAGAGCCAGATGCGCCTCCATGGAACCGCATGAGCAACGTAGGCCAGCATGAAAGGAATCCATGCGAGGAAGAGGTTCCAGATCAGCCCAACATGACCGGGCGATTCACTGTAGGCGACGCGTGCTGCTACCAGCGCAATGCAAAGCGCGCAGGCGAGATTCAGGAGACAAAATACAGCAATACTGTATCGATTGCGGATAAATGAATTACGGAACTTGTTGATCATATTATGAATATGTCATTGCGAGCATGCCCGATAGGGCTGACGAAGCAATCTCCTACAAAACTAGACACCTTCTTATGTGATGAAATTGCTTCGTTGCTTGCGCTTCGGCTGTGTTGCACGCCGCTTAACGCGACGCTCCTAGCAATGACATGATTACTGATTCTCTATCAAAAAATAGATCATATCGATATCACCCGGCGAGTGACCCAGGTCAGTCAATATCGCTGCCGCTTCTGTGCGATGCTGAGTACCGTGGTTGACGACATGCGCCATTGCCTGCCAGAGGATTCTCTCGTGCGGTGTACCATCTGTGGTCCTGTAGTTGAATTTACTTTCCAGCCTTTCATCGGTGAGGCTGCCCACAAAGGACATCAAGTGGTTCTCTTCTTCCGTCCAGCGCGAGCGCAAAGATTCAAAGGTTGGAAATTCTTCAGGCTTCAATCGTATTGTCGGTGATACCCCCTGCCAACGATTGCGCCAGATCCACTCTGCGAACAACGCGTGGACGAGTGTCCCGCGCAAGCCTCCATGTGGGAAGGATGCAGGTGCGAGATAGCCTTCCCGCGTTACCTTGGATGCCGCATTCAGGATTTTGGCGTTCGTCCATTGATTGTATTGGTAGAGGGTGAGGATGTCCTGTTTGTTCATAGGGATCGGCCTTTGATCTTCACTCTGATGGAGTGCTTGTAGCAAGCGAAGCATCTTGCTTATAGTGTCGGAGACGCTTCTCGGAATTTATCTCAATCGAAGCCGATGGGTTCAGCATGACATGGCTCGCACGAGATTCATTTGCATGTCTCTCCAGTAAAAGATGCCCAAAAGTATAAAGCGTAACATACAAAAACAAAAAGAATGCGGCAAAGAGACTCGTAAACCCGATGGATTGCAAGCTTGGGTCCTGTACACGTTCAAATGTATAAAGGGCGATGCCCGCAGGGTTACGCAGAATATCCCATGAATTCCAGCGCAAGAAACGACCCATGTAAATGCCTGTGCTGCTCAAGCCTGCAACGAGTGCGACGAATCCCCAACCCACCCAACGCCCAAACTCCCGGCGAATGATCTCCTGCATCAGGAACAACGAGACCATCCCAAGCAGAAGACCAGTAAACGCGAACCAGATCAGCAGCATGACATCATACCAGACGGGTACATCTCTCCAGACGCCTGCAAGATGTTGAAAGTCCGTGAGTATGTAAGGCGCATTCGGGAAGAAGATCAGCCATAAGAATGCCGCAAATGGGATGACTACATAGATCCACTTTCGGGCAAGTGAAACGGTATAAGTGAAATAGGCAATGAGGAAGGGGATCCATGCGAGGAACAAATTCCAGATCAAAAACGCATAATGAACTGTCCCGCTCACTTCAGAACGCACGCGCCAGACCGCCACAGAAAATATTGTTGCGCCCGCGAGAAGTAAAAACATCATCAGTCGATATTTGTTGTGTGAAAAATAATCAAGAAATTTCCGTATCATTTTTCCTCAGGAACTCTAAAAGTATAGGGTTGACTTCATGCGGCTTTTCGTAATGGGGGATGTGCCCGCAATTTTCAATCGCATGAAATTGGACGTTCGGCAATACGCTGCACAATGCAATGCTATGCTCAAAGGGTACCGTGATATCATTCCGGCCCCAAAACAGCAAAACATCTTTGTCCATTTTGCCAAGTTGGTGATAAACATCGATGAACGAGCCCAGCATGTTGTTACGAAATGTCGAAAGGATGGCGCGCCTGAAACCCTTGTATTGCATCTGAACTTCATATTTCGATTTGAAATGTTCGACGAGCTCGGGATCGAAAAAATCTTTCGATCCGCTCTGGATCAAAGTGTCGTTTCCGACGAAACTGAGAACCGCCTCCGCAAGGAGTGGCAGCTTCATAGCTTTGAGCATGGGTGAGAGGGAGAGAGGTCTGGCCCCAACGGGATCAATCAAGATCAGTTTGTCCACCTGCTGCGGGTAACGGACGGTAAATGCTGCAGCGATGGGTCCACCTGTGGACAAGCCAATCAAGTTCACCGGCCGTGTGATACGGAGCGCATCCAATAAATCCCCAAGTTGTTTGAGGAAGAGGTCAAGGTTGTAATTTGTATATGGCCTGTCGGAAAATCCACGCCCGAATAAGTCATAG
>DAINRK010000505.1:1610-3795 GCA_036741855.1 Anaerolineales bacterium | reverse complement strand
TATTACATCATCTGAATGCAATAAGAACCTTGTGATCGTACGGTTCAAGAAGAATCGATATAAAATTGTAGGGTTGGGCAGCTGCCCAACCCTACAATTTTATACAACCACATTCCAGTGTTCGTACCTTTTGTTTTTCCCGCGTAATATATCTTCATACATCGTGCGTAATTTTGTTGTGATGGGCCCCATCACGCCTGCGCCGACAGGACGGTGATCTATCTTTGTCACCGCGATGACCTGTGCAGCAGTGCCTGTGAGGAACATCTCTTCACAGATGAATGTTTCGGTGCGGTCGATCGAGCGTTCCATCACAGCAAGTCCCAGTTCATTACGCGCCAGCTCGATAATGGACTTGCGAGTGATGCCTTCGAGGATATTATCTGTCACGGGTGGTGTGACTAAAATTCCATCGCGCAGCATAAAGACGTTCATCGCTGAGCCTTCAGAAATATGACCGTTGCCATCCAGCACCAGCGCTTCGTCGAAGCCGGCGCGGTTTGCATCGGTTTTGATCAGCGCGGAGTTGGCATACGCGCCTGCCACCTTGCCACGCGCGGGAATAACGTTATCGTCGACACGCCGCCATGAGGAGATGGTCACGTGCGCGTCCGTATCGTTCATTACATATGGCTCATACGCCATCACGAACATACAGAACTCATCCTTCAAATCATGCAGTTTCACACCGATGCCCATATCAGCTTTGTAGAAAGTAGGGCGCATGTAGATGTCCTGCCGCCAGTTGTCGGTGCGCAGCAGATCGAGCGTGAGCTCGATCAGGCTCTCTTCATCGTAATGGGTCTGCATTGACATCATGCGCGCGGAATGCAGCAAACGCCGAAAATGGTCATAGGGACGAAAAACGAAGAGACGTTTCTTCTCTTCGTTCCAGTATGACCTCATGCCGCCGAAAACGGATGTGCCATATAAAAAGCCATGGGTGGCGATATTTATTTTTGCTTCTGCTAGAAGTACGATCTTTCCCTCAAAAAACGCATGCTTCGAGAGATCCACAAGGTGCCTCCAAAATTGTAATTGGGACCAACTCTTACAGGGGGATTATACCTGATTCGATTTTGGCTCATGCTTCACTTAGGACAAAAAGGGCAATAGCCCTTGACAACATGAGTAATTCGCGTAAAATTTAATTCGATAAGTATCGAATTAATTAGATGAGAGTAAAAATGAACGAACAGCCTGAAATTCTATCCTTTGTCAAAGCGATGGCATCGGCGGACCGATTGCGAATCGTAGGTTTGTTGAGCCAGGGTTCAAAGCGCGCCGCGGAGATCGCGGAAGCGTTGGGTATGCACCCCTCCGATATGATGCGACATCTGGAGCAGTTGACAGCATCCGGCGTTATTGTTGAGGTGGACGGAGTGTATGACCTCGATGAAAGAGCAATCGAGTCTTTGGCTCGCGGTCAGTTTGAAGGCAAGCGTCCGGTCTATGTCGCTGATGAAGATCAGGAGGAAGATGTCCGCAAGGTGTTGAAGACGTATCTCAATGCAGATGGAACGATCAGGCAACTCCCGCAGGAAGGGAAGAAAATGCTGATCATCCTGAATTTTGTCCTGGATGCGTTCTCTTTCGACACGAACTACACAGAGAAAGAAGTGAACACGATCCTGCGCCGCTTCCATGTGGATACGGCTACACTGCGCCGTAATCTTGTTGATTATGGTTTTCTTGACCGCGAGAGCGATGGTACGCGTTACTGGAGAATTAAACAACTCGGTGGTTGAGTGCCCTGAGCGTTTGCTGCGAAGGGCGTATCGAAACCACCAGTTCACTAAAGGTAATCCTATAACAAGACGATTTGTTGTTTCGTGGTAGTCTCGATACGCCCCGACTTACACGGGGCTACTCGACCACCAGATTATGATGAAACTATGACAAACACAAATACAGAACTCGTCACATTCTTCAAGGCACTGGCGGATGCAAACCGGCTCAAAATCGTCGGTCTGCTCGCGGAAAAACCGTATAGCGTGGAGGAACTCGCCGCGCTTTTGAAACTTAAACCCTCAACTGTTTCACATCATCTCTCGCGCCTGGCGGAGGCGGAACTGGTGAAATCGCACTCTGAAAGCTATTACAGCGTGTATCAACTGGATCAAACTGTCTTGGAAGAGAAAGCGCGCAGTATGTTTTCGCAGAATGAACTTTCGTCTGTGGTTGC
>DAINRK010000505.1:0-1510 GCA_036741855.1 Anaerolineales bacterium | reverse complement strand
CGCGCTTCGACTACAGACCTCGCGATGCTCGGTCTTCCGCTCAGCGCGAGGTTTTTTATTTCTTCACCATCTGTTCTCTGTTTACCAATCCCCTTTGCCATGCGTAGACAGCCACTTGAGTCCGGTCTGCGAGATGCAGTTTGCTCAGGATGTTGCTAACATGTCCTTTTACGGTGTATTCACTAATCACCAGTTTCTCTGCGATCTGACTGTTCGTCATTCCGTTGGCGATCAATCGCAACACATCCAATTCACGTTCCGTCAGCTCAGTAAATAGAGGTTGCTCCTCACTATTGTCACTACGGATGTTTTGCAAAACGCGCGCCGCGACCAGCGGATGCAGTGTCACTTCTTTTTGTGCGGCGCGATACAAGGCATCCACGAGTTTCTCCATTTTCATATCTTTCAGAATATAGGAAATCGCGCCGGCCTTCAATGCGGGGAAGATATGTACGTCTTCATGATAAGAAGTGAGAACCACAACTTGCGTTCGCGGGCTGATCTGCTTGATATGACGCGTCGTTTCAACGCCATCCATTCCCGGCATGATCAGGTCAAGCAAGACGATATCGGGGATATGCTCAGAAACCAGCTTGATTGCTTCCTCACCTGAAGCCGCTTCACCGACCACCTGAAATTCCTTCACTGTTTCTATATAAGACCGAATGCCATTGCGGACAACTTCATGATCATCCACGATCAGGATGCTAATGCGATTATTATGATTATGATGATTGTTTGCCATTACCGGCTCCTTCCGGGACCTTCACTGGTATCTGAACAAGAATCCTGGTGCCATGCCCGGGCGCGCTCTGAATCTGCGCCACACCGTGGACACTGCTCACACGTTCGCGGATCGAGCGTAAACCCATCCCATGTGATTTGACGTCAGCATCGAATCCGCAGCCGTCATCAGCGAGGGAGAGCTGCACAGAGTCAGTGTTGTAAATCAATGCAATATCCACGCGGCTTGCCTTGCTATGACGGGCTACATTCGCCAGGGACTCCTGGGTTACGCGATAAATTGCCTGCTCGATCTCAAGAGGCAGGCGCCGTTCGTTGCGAATGGAAAGTTTCGCCGTACTGTCGTTACGATTTTCCCATTCAAAGATATATTCACGTAAGGCAGTTGCCAAACCCTTTTCCTGTAGCGCGATCGGGTATATTTCCTGAACCAGGAACGTCAACTCCTGTATTACATCGCTGACCAAATTCTCTGCCTCATTAAGATGAATGGCTACAGAATGTCCGTTCCCATTTAAGATGCCCCTTGCCGTTCCCAGTTGCGCGAGCGCGGCAAATGCCTTTTGTTTGGCGCTATCATGCAGGTCACGCGCCAGACGGCTGCGCTCCTCCATCACTGCCAGATCTTTGGTCTGCTCGAACAGTTCCATATTAGCAATGGATAACGAAGCGCGGTCGGTCAACGCGGAAAAGAGACGCATGATATCTTCACCGATAAAGTCCGGCCTTGTAAAAGCGACGTTGAAAACAGCGACTACCCTATGAT
>DAINRK010000504.1:0-3800 GCA_036741855.1 Anaerolineales bacterium | reverse complement strand
AAGTACTGAGGCCGTATGAACCATCTCCTGTACTTCATGTGGTAGCTGATCGAGCCTCGCGACTAATAGCGTGCGTATATCACTAGGCAAGAAAAAATCCCGCGTCCGTTTGACCTGGCTCCAGCCCCTTTCGCTCATTTCGATAAATTTCTCTTCCTGCAAGTAACGAATGATTTGTTCAACAAAAAACGGGTTGCCCTCTGAGCGTTCCGTGATGAGCCTCACCAATTCAACAGCAGGAACGCCGCCTAGCAAGATTTCGGTCAGGCGTGCCACTTCTTCAAGACCCAGGCTTTTAAGATCAATGTACACATCTACCAGGTCATCTGGAAAGGGTTTACCTCTTTGAGGTCTTGAAGTAGCAATGATTGCGATTGGATAGTTCATCTCGCTTGCGAGGATGGAACGCCTCAAACGGGGAAGAAAATTCAGCGTATCACTATCGATGAATTGCAAGTCTTCAATGAACAATATCAGCGGCTGGCGTAAACTTTCCGCCTTGATGAGTGTGATCAGTGCCAGCAGTGTGCTGTTATAACGAGCTTCAGCATCCAATTGCTCATACAGCGAATCGTCCCAGTGGAGATCAACCAGCGCACCGAGCGCCGCATACAGGCGGTCCAAATCCTGGGCGAGAGTTTCATCCGATGTGGCATCTATCAGTTCCTGCAACTTTAATTCGAAAATTTGTTTTCGTTCAGTTGGGTTTGCTGCAGAGGTAAGACCAAAATGGTTCATCAACCAACTGCGAAAAGGATTGAAAGATTGGCGGACAATCTGATCAGATTGACAAATTGCCCATAGCATAATCTTTCCCTTCAATATTTCTGATAATCGAAATTCATGCACAAATCTCCCTTTGCCAATGCCTGCCTCACCCAACACCAGCAGCGTGCCAGTGAATTTTCCCATCCACAATGGTTTCATAAAATCCACCAGAACACTTAACTCTTTATCGCGCCCAATGAAGTCGCCCTGATAGTTCAACTCCGCTTCTGCCTTGAAACCATTCAGCAAATTCACCCTCTGCTCTGCAGAAAATCCCTTGAACTGTTGCTCTCCAACGTAGGAGATATCGAAACGCTTCGAAACCCGACGGGCAATCCGGTCATCGACCCAAATTTGACCTGGCGGCGCGGACATCATAAAGCGAGAGGCAAGATTAACACCCCATCCATAACACGTATAGTCTTCATACATCTGGCTCCCGAGATAGCCCGCGTGCGCAACGTAATAGGTCACCCCGGCAGTGATCCGGAAATTTACCATCGACTGCAAATCCAGAATGAAATTTAGCGCCCGGCCGATATCGTTCTCGTGAGCCACAGGGGCACCCCATAACACGAGCATGTTAGAGCCTTTGTCGCCGAAGTCAAGTCGGCTAATTAATCCGCCATATTTTTTCTGCAATTCAAAAATAACGCGGACGAAATCCTGCAGCTTCGCATGCGAGAGATCCGGAAAACGCATAAAGAGGTTGACGATCTGACGGAACTCACCTCGCACATCCCGGGCAATGACTGATTCGGGCATGAATATGCGTGAGATCTCTACGTCTATAGGAGCGAAAACAGTCGGTATGCCAATTGGCATTTCGACCTGAAAACCAATAAACTGGTGGAAGGAATCGATAGGCCGAGTCCGTATTGCATTTTTCAGCAATTCATTTATTCTATCGGCAATGATGATCGCTCCGGCGCTCGCGTGATGCTCGGCCTCGGCCGATTCATCCACGGGGCTGCCGCGAAAATAGTATGTGGCATTTTGATGATCCTCTGAGCGAAGTATTCCCCAGGCAACCGTCCCAATGGCGAGGCCAATCTTCACAGAGAACTGAAATTTTCCATAGACCGTCTGGCGAACAGGATTTTCCTCCAGACGATGTTGAATCTCTGATGCAGAGACCAACGCGATCAAAGCCGCAGATGTTTCATCTGATTCGATTGGAAACAATGCCATGATTCCATCGCCAGCAAAACTGACGATTTTGCCGCCATACGCGAATATGCTTTCAACAAGCGGATCGAAAACTCCGTGCATTAGCCCAGCCAGTACCTCGGCGCCATGTTGACCATGCTGCATCAGCGAATCTGTCATGGTGGAAAAGCCATATAAATCCAGAAATAGTGCTACTGCTGGAAATTCCCCACTATAACGACCCAGGCGATAGTTTTCTATAATAAGTTCCGGGACAATGCGATGCATCTCTCCTCTAAATCGCTTTAATTGTAGCATGTATAATAACCGAATGAATCCCGACTCGCCACAAATCCGTACGTGTCTGTCATGCGGATTAAGGTACCCTCTCATCGACGCGAACACATTTGGGACTCGCTGTCCTGCCTGTCTGGGTGAGACGCGTCTCACGATCCGTCTGGGACACAAATCCGATTCCGCACCTCAACATTCTGCCAGCCTGGACTCTTCGCGCCCATTGCGAACAGACCGCGCCGTACTGCTAGATAATATCCGCTCAGCATGGAACGTTGGCTCGATCTTCCGCAGTGCAGATGGCTTTGGATTCACACATGCGTATCTGTGTGGAATCACACCGACACCGGAAAGTGAGGCCGTGACAAAGACCTCCCTTGGCGCACAGAATACTGTCACCTGGTCTTATCACAAGGACGCTGTGAAACTTGTTAGAGGTTTAAAGAAAGAAGGCTGGCATGTCTGGTCCCTCGAGGAACATGAACGCGCGGTTTCCCTTTCTACCTTTTTTCACGACGGAGATTCAAGCCCTGCTATTCTAATTATAGGCAATGAGATCACGGGAGTTGACCTTGATTTGCTTGACCTGTCCGATTTAATCATTCATATCCCGATGCATGGCGACAAAACCTCGTTCAATGTGGCAGTTGCCTTTGGAATCGCCGCATATCAGTTAAATGGATATTCAATTTAACGATGTGTTATCATATTCGCACGATCGTCATTCAACAAGCATGGCAGAGGAGATAAAAAATGGCAATCAAATTGATCATCCCAGTCAATGGTCCCATCACCCAATTGTTTGGCGAAAATCCTGAAGACTACAAGAAATTTGGATTTCCCGGGCACAATGGGATCGATTATGGAATCCCAAACGGAACGCCGGTGAGCGCAGCGGCCTCAGGGACTGTGGCAGCAGTGTCGTTCGAGAACGGCGGATACGGCAACTTTGTCAAACTCAGTCATATGGATGGCAGCAAGCTCTACTTCACGTATTACGCACACCTGGCGAGTGCCACAGTCAGCCCAGGACAAAAGGTAAAGGCAGGGACTGTTGTAGGCTTAAGTGACAATACTGGCGCGAGCACAGGTCCGCATTTCCACTTTGGTGTGAAAATCGAAGGGCAGAACCCAGCGTATAAAGGTTATGTAGACCCCATGCCTTTATTTGGTACAGGCGGTGAAGTTGATTCGACCGATACAGCCACAACAGACCAATTCACCGATGCGGTTAAGCTGCCAAACTTATCTTTTGAGGTGCTGTCAGAGTTCTTGAATGTGCGTAATGGTCCAGGGGTGGAATTTGCGATCATTGGTCAGTTGCAAAAGGGCGCCAAGATCACAGGCAAGCGCCTTCAATCGAAGAGCGTGTGGATCGAGTATGAGCCAGGCAAATGGTGCGCGATTGCCTTTAATGGGATTGTCAATTTGAAAGTGAAGTGAATTGGTTCAACTAAGAGAATCATAAGCCTCCAGCGGATTACAACGCTGGAGGCTTATGATTTAAGAAATCAAACGTGACGTCTGGATAATTTTAGTTCAGGGGCCCGATGTGGGAGTTCCGGCAATGATAGGCACTGGTGGAAGGG
>DAINRK010000503.1:0-3806 GCA_036741855.1 Anaerolineales bacterium | reverse complement strand
CCATTGACATCTTCTGGCCTTCATCATAAGCATCTGAAAATGCGACCTCACCCATCTTCGTAAGACATGACTCGATAATTTTATTCGCATCTGCTTGCTCAAGCAGTGGACGTGTATCTTTGATTTGCTCGTGTAGAGCATCTGCCCAGCCTATTAACCGCGCCGCAATCAATGGTCTGTCCATTGCCACATACAAGCCGGCCATCCCTTCCAATGTGAAGATGACACCCTCTATATTGTGATCATTCTGGAAGTTGTGGGCGGTTTCTGCAAAAATGTGGTACGCCTCAGTAAAATTCCTCTCACGTAAAGCAACGTAACCCAAATGGACACGAGCCCAAAGATAATCTTTGCGATTGCCAAACTCGGAATAGATTTTGGCACCCTCTTGATAATATGTTTGCGCATTTTCGAAATCACCTTGAATCAAGGCGATTCGCCCGAATGCAAGAAGAAATTTCGCTTCTGCCGATTTCAGGTTCAACTGCTGGTACAACACGCTTGCCTCATCCAAATACTTTTGCGCGGATTCAACATCGCCATTTAGTATCAAGAACCATCCCACTGTGTAGAGCCTACTTGCCAGCCCAAGCCAGTCCCCCAATTGACGTGCAAGTGCGATCGCCTTTTTCCAAGGGAAGAACCGGTTGCTTTCATCAAACCAACCTAATTGCCCTAGAGCGTCTGCTTGTCTTCTCACATCCCCAAGCAATTGAGTCAGTGTCAAGGCTTGTTGAATGAGCGCCAATTTTTCCGCCGGGTCGGTCGATGCCCAAGACAGTCGAAGGAGTCCATCCACTTCGCCTTGTCGATCGCCCAAGGCGCGATATAACGCCAAACACTCTTGCGCAGATGAACGCGCCGCATCGAGTTGTTCCAGATAATCCAAAACCCGCCCATGCGCATATAACGCCTTTGCGCGTGCACTCGGATACGCGTGCGATTCTGGTTTTTGCAGGAATTTAGACAGCCAATAATTTCCTTCCCGAAAATCAAAATTTTCCCAGAAACGAAGCAACCTGCTGGATAAATACAACCCTGCCTCCACATCGGTTTGATCCGCCCACTGCAGCGAGGCACGGATGTTATCACGCTCATCGTTCAAACGTGCATACCATTCTATTTGTGTAGGGCCTCTCAACGCGGATTCTGCTTGTTCGGAGAATTGCAAGAAATATTTCAAATGGCGAGTTCGGATATTTTCTTCTTCGCCCGCTTCGATAAGTTTTTCGCGCGCGTATTGACGCACAATTTCATGGAACCGATAACGTGTCTCGCGACCCGCTTCTTGATTCACCATGATCAGCGATTTCTTCACCAGCGTGCTGATTAGATTCAAGGCATTGCCTTCGCAAACCGCTTGTGCAGATTCGAGCGTCCAACCGCCTGCAAACACAGAAAGTCTCCATACAAACATTTGCTCGTCTTCATTAAGCAGTCCCCAACTCCAATCGATGGATGCGCGCATCGTTTGATGACGCGGCAAAGTTATACGGCGGTCGTTCGCAAGTAGATCGAAGCAGTGGTTCAATTGCTTTAGAATCTCGTGCACCTGCAAAATATCGGTACGTGCGGCTGCAAGTTCGATTGCCAGGGGGATTCCATCCAGCCTGCGGCAGAGCTGCCCCACAATTTGAGCATTTTCCTTCGTTAGCCGAAATGAGGAGAAAGCAAGCGCTGCCCGCTCTTCGAATAATCGAACGGACTCATATTTATCCATCTTTTCAGGCAGAGCCTGCTCATTTTCAGGCAGGGAAAGAGAAGGTAGATAATAGGTTGCTTCCCCTTCTATATTCAGGATCTCGCGGCTGGTAACAAGAGTTTTCAAGTCTGGGCAATGAACGAGCAAGGCCTTTATCAATTGGGAGCAGGCGGTCAGTAAATGTTCACAGTTATCGAGAATGAGCAGCATCGTTTTCTGGCGAAGAACATTCTTCAATATTTCGATGGCTGGACGATTGGGTTCCTCGCGAATATCGAATACAGATGCAATCGTTTGTGGGACAAACGAAGGGTCAGAAAGTGAGTCAAACGAGACAAACCAGACACCATGTGGATAATCGTTTTGTACCCTCTCTCCTACTTGTTGTGCGAGACGCGACTTGCCAATACCACCGGCACCCGCGAGGGTGACCAGACGATTCTTAGCAATGTGATTAATAACCTCATCTTGTTCATTCTCGCGCCCAATGAAAGAGGTCAACGCGGCAGGCAGATTGGTTGAACCTCTAGGAGGAAAAAATTCTTGTGTTGATTTTTGTGGAATCAGTGAAAGACCACGCGCAAAACGAACCCATTCTGGGCGCTCGGCTTCAGGAATACCAAGTTTCTCTAGCAGAAGGAACGCTAGTTCCTTAGATGGTTTTAGATCACCTGCTTCCATTCGGCGCAGCGTACTGCGGGCACAACCGACCCGCTCGGCAAAAGCTTGTTGGGTGAGATCCAACGTGCGACGACGTTGGCGAAGCCAGCTTCCAAAAGAAATTTCCGCGTTCATCCCTTAATCAATTGTGTCACTTTTTGTGTCACTTTTGGCATTACCTGAAATCGAGTCCTCTGATTGAATTATACAATTCATTCAGCCAACCTATTCAAGGAAAATCTTATGATTTATTCACTTAGAATGTCTTTTGTTATTGTGTTAATGGCAGGATTGCTCGCAGGAAATGTCCCACCTCCTCCAACCGTGATTGCTCAAGCCCAAGCCCCTATCACGGTCGAGGCTGGGGATTATATTTTAGTGGGTCTTTCCCCTATTCTTGCGCCTGGTGAATATATTGGACAACATTCCCACCGTGGTCCCGATCTCGTCATAGTATTTGAAGGTGAGGTGATAGAACAAGAGCCGGGAGGCGACCGGACAGTCAAGTCAAGTGAAAGTTGGATAAATCAAGCGGGAGAGATGCACGCGGTTACCAATGGAGGCGCTACCAAAGCACGTTTATGGGCCAGCCTACTTTTGCCTAAGGGTGACACAAGCCTTTCACCTAGTGCCCAGCTTCCTCTCAACGTCAACACTGGCGAATACAACCTGGTCGGCCGTGTACTGGACTTTGCTCCAGGCTCTGGATTGCAGGAACAGTATCATGGTGGTGATGCGCTTTTCTATGTAATGGACGGTGAAATAACGTTGCTCGAGAACGGTACTACCAAACAGGTGAAAGCATTTAAGAGCTGGACCGAAGTCGCTGGTGCAGTTTACTCCGTCACCAATGCCAGTGGAAATAATGCCCGGGTTGCAATGAGTATGCTGTTGCCCAAGGGGGCAGAAGAGACAACATTCGTGAGTACACCAACTCTGTCAGCCACTCAAAACGTGCCCAACGCGAGTTCGCCAACTCTGCCTGCCACTCAAGACGTCCCCGATTCCAATTCACAAGTTCTGCCTGCCCTGATAGGAGTTGGTTTGTTGCTCATCCTCGTTGCCGGATTTTACCTTCGCCGCCGCTCAAGGTAATATCCCCGAATTAGATTTATATTAACAGGGAAGCCTCCTACTTGCCTCGGAGGTCTCGCATTGTTGCAAAAAGGAGAAAAGACATGTCTGAGAAAATTCTGCAAGTCAATTTGAAGTTCAGCATTTCACGAGCTGATCTGGAGGCAGCATGGCTCGATGCCGCCCAACCTGTTGCCGATGTAGCCGGTCTGCGCTGGAAAGTTTGGCTGATGAACGAGGCGGAACACGAGGCAGGCGGTATCTACCTGTTTGAAAGCGAAGATGCCGCACAGTCATATCTGACCGGTCCAATTGTCTCAGCACTCAAGTCTAGTCCAGCCGTCAGCAATATCAGTGCTAAGTTATTCGA
>DAINRK010000502.1:0-3807 GCA_036741855.1 Anaerolineales bacterium | reverse complement strand
CCCGCCATACTGTATCCGAATGGATTGCGCAATTTCATCGCCAAATAGATCGCTTAACGCGGGACGAATCACTTGGGCATGGACCTGATTGGCGTTCTCTCCACTGGAGGCTTTCCCCGTCCCGATGGCCCAGACAGGTTCATAGGCAACAATGATGCGTCGAGGTCCAGCGGGATCAACGGGGTCAATTCCAGCCAGACCCACCTTAATTTGACGGCGAACAACTTCAGACGTAAGTCCCGATTCGTATTGATCCAGAGTCTCACCTACACAAACAATGGGCGTCAGTCCGATCTTGATCGCCGCCGAGACTTTCCGATTCACAGTCTCATCCGTTTCACCAAAATGGGTGCGGCGCTCAGAATGACCGATGATGACGTACTGGCAAAATTCCTTCACCATGCCCGGTGAAACTTCACCGGTGAATGCGCCCTTTTCCTCCCAATATAAGTTCTGCGCGCCGAGACCAATGCCAGAATCCTTCAGCAACTCATATAAAGCAGGGATTGCAATGAATGGAGGACATAACACTTTTTCAACATTGGGAATCTCGCGCAATTTCCCAATGATAATGGAGATCAGCTCGCGCCCTTCCGCGACGGTCTTGTTCATCTTCCAATTTCCGGCTACAACAGGGATACGGTTCATAGTTATAGTAACCTCTTTAGGAGTTCAGCAGCAAATATACGGACCCACTCAGGTGTGGAAGTTTGATCCTCTGCAAGACCTTGCAGGAATTGGCGGGCAGTTTCCTGATCGCCTTCCACGGAAGCGAGTTCGCCTTCGAGCAAGTACCCTTCACGCGAAGTGTCTTCATACTGTTTCAACTGATCGATAAGATCATGCGCTTCTTGAATGCGCCCTGTATACAATGCATGGCGCGCGCGCGTAACAAAGGAAATCGTAGTGTCCACCTCAGCAACCTTATCAAAGGGAACAATGGTCCCCACTTCGGGCCTGTCCGCAGATTTATACATCGCTTCGCGGAAAGCATCCCGGATATTGGCTGGAACGCCTTCACTGGTTTGAGAGCGCATTCTCACAACCTGAAAATACATAAATGCAGCTGGCAGCCAGCCTTCTTGACTTGCAAACATATCACCCGCCTGCATATAGAACGCCTCGTTCTCTGGTCCTGCCAATCTGACGACTTGGCCGAGAGTCTCATATGTTGCGCCCGGCATATTCGCATTCCAGAACGCGAAAGCGAGATCAAGTTGAGTATTCGGATCCTCCGGATTCTCGTTGGCACGCCTTTGTGCTTCCAACACTTCTGCGGGAGGAATTACCTGTCCTGTTGAGGGAGTATTTGCCGGATTTGGTACTGACGTGGATAAAGCAAATATAACTGGAGTATTCGTAGGAGCGCGGGACGCGCCAATAAATCGGGCGAACAGACGATTATTGCGAGCGAACATAAAAGACCCCATACACAGAACGAGGACCAAACCGGCGCCAACCCACAGCCATGCAGATGTAGAAGGCTTTCTGCTCGACTCAGGGCTTGTTGCCGTTTGCCCAACCTTCGCTGCTATTTTGCTTGATTCTGTCGCTACATCTACCAGTGTTTTGATTGGCTCTGGTTTTGGAACCACCTTCGCCGGCGGAGTCACCGGTTGCGAAATCCTGATAAATGTGCCCTGCATCGGAACACCCGCCTCGGCCCAGGCATCCTTGAACGCGGCGACCATTTGAGCAACGTTCTCATAACGGTCATTTCGTTCTTTGGCGAGGGCTTTCAACAACACGCGTTCCACGGACTCAGGCACATTCGGGTTTACTGTGTGTGGCAAAGGCAATGGAGAATAAATGTGATCATGGATCACTGAAAATGGCGTATCTGCATTGAATGGGACCTTCCCTACAACCATCTCGTAGAGCATTACGCCAAATGAATAAAGGTCTGTCCGTTCATCGAGTTGCTTAACGCCCATCGCTTGTTCGGGAGAGATGTATTGCGGCGTACCCATGATCATGTCTGAGGAGAGCGTCGACTCGCCTGATTGAGCAATGCGCGCCAAACCGAAGTCAGCGAGATACATTTGTCCATCTTTCGCAACCAGCACGTTGGACGGTTTGATATCGCGGTGCAGGACTCCCTGCTTATGCGCGTATGACAGTGCAGAGCCAACGGCATCGACGATCTTCGCGATATCTTCTGAAGTTAGTGGACCTTTATCTAATTTTGCTTTGAGCGTATCCCCCTCGATAAACTTCATTACCAGATACGGACGTTTTTCATGTTCGGCATAATCATACACCGGGACAATATGTGGATGCTCAAGTTTCGCAACGACTCGAGCTTCGCGCTGAAAACGAGCTTCAAAAGTAACATCCTGATTAAACGCCGGGTGAAGTGCCTTGATGGCCACGTAACGATCCAATGAGGCGTGGTAGGCCTTGAACACAGTTGCCATCCCGCCTTGCCCAAGTTGTTCAATGATTCGATATGGACCAACGTTTTCGCCAACAGCGAAAGGCATAAAGACCTCAGTAAGAAATCAATTCTTCCTATTTTACATGACAATCCCACTCCACGCGCATAGCAAAAGCATGCCCATTATAAAAAAACAGGATAGAAAAATATCTATCCTGTAAAACCAAATCTGAATTTAGATACTATTTGTCCATCAACGCCGCAACACCGGGTAGTTCTTTCCCTTCTAAAAATTCCAGGGACGCGCCACCGCCTGTTGAAACGTGAGTCATCTGCTTTGAGACTCCCGCCTTCTTGACCGCGCTTGCCGAATCGCCGCCACCAATGACAGTCGTTGCGCCGGATTCGGCGAGCATCTTTGCAAGAGCAAATGTTCCTTCGGCAAACTTTGGCATTTCGAAGACGCCCACAGGTCCGTTCCAAACGATAAGTTTGGCGCCATCCAATGCGCGTTTGTAAAGCTCAAGCGTTTTGGGTCCTACATCCATCATCCGCCAGCCCGCGGGGATCTTATCTACATCCACAACCTGTGTGTTTGCATCCTCTGCGAACTTATCCGCGATGACTGCATCGACCGGCAGGATCAATTTATCTCCAGCCTTTTCCAGAATGGACTTTGCAGTATCAAGTGCAGATTCTTCAACAAGGCTATCCTGCATATTCAGTCCCTGTGCAGCGAGAAATGTATTTGCCATCCCACCGCCGATGATCAACTTATCTGCTTTCGAGAGCAGTGATTCAACAACGTCAATCTTATCGCTGATCTTCGCACCGCCCAGAATCGCAATATAGGGATGTTCAGGTTTCGCAACGGCGCGCCCAAGATATTCCAGTTCCTGTTCCATCAAGAAGCCAGAAACTGCGGGCAGAAAACGTGCAACGCCTTCTGTGGAGGCATGTGCACGATGCGCAGATCCAAACGCATCGTTAACATATACTTCTCCAAGGACAGACATTTGCTTGGCAAATTCCAGATCGTTCTTTTCTTCCTCGGGATGAAAACGAGTATTCTCCAGCATCAGCACTTCGCCAGGCTTCAACTCCTTCACCATAGTTTCCACTTCAGAGCCAACGGAATCAGGCGCCATCTTAACGGGAATCTCTAAAAGGGAAGATAAAACTTCCGCTGCGGGTCGCAGGCTGAACTCCGAATCTGAAGCGGATTTCGGTCGTCCCAAGTGACTCATCAAAATTAACGCCGCGCCCTGATCCAGAATGTATTTTATCGTCGGTAATGATGCGCGGATACGTTTGTCATCTGTTACTTTGCCATCCTGCATTGGCACGTTGAAATCCACGCGCAACAGAACGCGTTTGTCTTTGAGGTCGATATCTCTTACAGTTTTCTTGTTCATCATTCGTCTCCTCGT
>DAINRK010000501.1:0-3818 GCA_036741855.1 Anaerolineales bacterium | reverse complement strand
GATGAAGACCCCAGGTTAACGATTAAATCTGAATTATTACGCGCCGACAGGATTGCACGCGGCCTTTCACCAAATCCCATAAAGGTGGGAATCGTTACTAAGGCAGATATAAAGCCGGATTCCGCGTTTCTCAATACAGGCCCCGCAGGTATCGTAATATTTACAACTCGTCAGACATCTAATGCTCAGGTTTCCTTATTGGAGTCGCGGGGCGTCAAGGTATATGTTGATGAAGCAGAAAGAGTCAATTTGCCCAACGCCCTTGCAACCCTAAAGGAACTTGGCATCAATCGTCTCATGGTGGAAGGCGGCGCCACACTTAATTTTGAACTGTTGAATCTCGGGCTGGTGGATGAAGTCACAGCGTATGTGGCGCCGATGATTTTCGGGGGGGAAACTGCTCCAACAATGGCGGCAGGCTCAGGCTTAAAAAGAAGTGAAGCAATCCCCTTGAAGCTAAACCACGTTGAAAATTTTGACGATGGCGGTATGCTATTACAATATTTCTTGAAGAGGTCAATATGACAACAACAATGCATGAAAAATTCGATTTGTTATTGGAAACCGATCCAGATCATCATTGCGAAGGTTTGGGCAGGGATAACGTCTGTGTCCGCCTCGTGGCAATGGCTGAACTGCCGACACGCTTCGGCAATTTCCATATCATTGCATTCGAAAATAATCGCGATGGAAAGGAACACGTTGCCATTACAAAGGGTGATGTGATCGGCACATCAGATGTGCCTGTCCGTTTGCATTCTGAGTGCCTTACTGGTGATGCGCTGGGTTCATTGCGCTGCGATTGCCGCGATCAGTTGGAGACGGCGTTACGAAAGATTGGTCAAATGGATAGAGGCATGGTGCTTTATCTTCGCCAGGAGGGCCGCGGCATAGGTTTGATCAATAAGATCCGCGCCTATAGCTTGCAGGATGAAGGGCTTGATACAGTCGAAGCGAACCTTGCACTTGGGTTCCGCGATGATGAACGTGATTATGCGGTTGCCGCACACATGTTAATGTCGCTTAAGATCAAATCGGTTCAATTGATGACGAACAATCCGAAGAAGATCAATCAACTCACACAGTATGGGATCGATGTCAACGGGCGTATCCCACACATCATGGCTCCCAACGAATACAACCGGTTCTATCTTGAGACCAAAGCTGTCAAGTCTGGCCATATGATCGATTTTCACGGCAAGGGGCATTTGCCTGAACAGTATGATGCCCCGATCGTAGAGGGTATGAGCGAAGACCAAATCGGAGCAATAAATGAGCAATGATTCGGCGCCGAGAGTGGTCGTCATTACAGGTGCAAACGGCGCGCTCGGAAACAAAACCGCGCAGGCATTTGCTGAACGCGGTCATTCTCTGGTCTTAGTGGGTACGGATCAAAATAAATTGGATTCCCTCGTCAGCGAATTGAATTTGCCCGATGACCGATTCCTCACTCTGATAGCTGACCTGCGAAATGGAGAAGCGGTCCATTCCGCTGCGGAGGCTGTCTCCAACAAATTCGGTCGGGTCGATGCCCTCATCCATCTCGTCGGCGGCTGGGTGGGTGGCAAGACTATTCCTGAAGCCAGCGCCGAGGAGCTTGAATCCATGCTTGGTCAGCATGTGTGGACAACATTCCATTTGTTCCAATCGTTCGGGCCGAAACTGGCATCCAATGGATGGGGACGTGTGATGATCGTCTCTGCATCCACTGTTCCGAAACCGCCAGAAAAAAGAGGCATCTATTCAGCGGCAAAAGCCGCCCAGGAAAATCTCGTCCTCACGCTTGCAGCAGAACTCAAGACTTCCGGTGTGACAGCCAATATCATTCAAGTAAAAGCTATCGATGTTGAGAAAAAAGGGACAGGGACAACACCGGATGAGATCGTCGCGGCTATTTTGTATCTATTTTCAGATGAAGCGGGGAAGTTGAACGGTGCGAGGATACCGCTGTATTAATGAAATGCTCTTTCGGGGTCTGAGACCCCGAAAGAGCAGGTATAAGGAAGACCTCCGAGTTTTTGAAAAACTCAGAGGTCTTTAGTTTTTTTACTGTTCATGCAGGGTCTCAGACCCTGCATAAGCAACCATGTTTATGGCTCGCTGATCTGGATCCAGTCCATGTTAATCAAAATCGGCAGTACGTTGAAGGATGATACTGAGACACCAATCTGTCCCTCACGCAATCCATAATTCTTTTCGGAAATCGTATTCACTTCATCACCATTGATCGTCAGTGAAAGTTGATCGCCTTTGCACGAAATGGAATATTCGTTGATTTCCTTGCCCTGCTTGATGGCATTCGAGCCGCCATTTGTTATACGGTTGTATCCAATGTCACCGTTGCTGTCTACTTCGGCATAGTAAATGTCATATAAACCATTGTTAGCAATATTGAACTCGTACCAACCTACATCGGGGTCATAGCGGCAGATCAGGCTGATGTTGTTGTTGTTCCTGCCTCTGTTATCAGCGCGCACATCCACCTGGACATCTTCATACGTAAAAGGATTATAGAATATGTAGTAGTAAACATATTCACTATCAAAATTCCATACCAGTTGTCCGTCTTGAGACTCCACAGTAACTTTATCCGGGTCAGCTGAATCTGAACCTGTTACAGTTAATATCGACCAATCATTGGAGAGTGGATCATCGAACTCCTCTGTAAAAAACTGCTGGGACTGGGGAGCCGGTGGTTCAGTTGGCGCCGGGACAGTGGGTTCAGGTGCGGATTCGGTGGGAGGCACATCCGTAGGCGGAGGTGGTTGCGTGGGTTGCACCGCTTGGGTTGGCGGAGTATTATTTGCGCCAAAGGAGCAAGCCAGCCCAACGATTAATAGCATCGAAACAAAAAAGAGCAAAGGGCGTAGGTTTTTCATGATCATCTCCGTTGAAATATTTGGCGTAGTATAGCATGGGTTTGTTTGAATGCAATAACTGAATGATTACATTTTTGCCAACGGCTTGCCTGGCTCAAGCCGCTGTCCTTGGCGGCGTGTTGCAGGGAGCAAACTTATGGTACATTCAAGCCCATTATGCCGATCCTTGCCATCGTACTCCTGCTTACGGGAGCAGTCTTGCATACCGCCTGGAATCTAATCCTCAAACAATCGAAAGATAAATATATCGCGACCTGGTGGATGCTCATCACGGGCGGTGTAGTAGCTATGGTTGCCTTGTTCTTTACCGGTTTGCCCCCGCGCGAAATGTGGAAATTCGCTATTTTCAGTGTGATCACCGAAGCGGCGTACTTTATCACACTCACGTATGCATATCACGACAGCGAATTCTCGCTCGTGTATCCCGTGGCGCGCGGCACGGCCCCAGTATTCCTGGCATTATGGTCATTTGTGTTTCTCGATGAACGACTGACCAGCGGTGGCATGATCGGACTCGGTTTAATTATTGGGGGATTATTCGTTATGGGTCTCAGCACTTTACTGCAAAGCCACGTCAGCCACGTGCATTTCAAGGGGATCGCGATCGCCTTATTGATTGCGCTATTGATCTCGATCTACACAACAATTGACGGTGCAGCCGTCAGGCACGGCGCGGTATATGCTCTGCCTTATGTCATGACGATGTTTGCGCTCGTCCCTTTGCCGGCGACGCCGTTCATCATGCGTGAATATGGCTGGCGGCGGCTCAAAGAGGAATGGAACAAGCTGGGACCGCGCCTCGCCATCATGGGAGTGATCGGAGTCCTGGCGTATCTGACCGCTGTATTAGCCTTCGCAATTGCGCCGCTGAGTTACTCTGGCGCAGTGAGGGAGGTCAGTGTGGTGTTCGGCGCATTCGCAGGCTGGTGGATCTTAAAG
>DAINRK010000500.1:0-3825 GCA_036741855.1 Anaerolineales bacterium | reverse complement strand
ACCGAAGCGCCAACCGGAGCCGCGACTGAAGCCCCAACCCAGGCTCCCCCGCCCAAGACGGTCGAGGGCCATATTGTAGCCGCGGTTCATGTTGGCGAATTCACTGAAGATTATATCAACGCGTTTCAAGCTGCCCACCCTGGCATCACCGTTGAGCAGGTAGAGCCGGATCCACAGAAATTTTTTGCCATGGTAGCTGCTGGCACTCCACCGGATCTGCTGCGCACGCAGGGCCCAATCGTCCCCAGTTTGCTCGCCCGCAAGCTGCTGTATGATCTGACCCCTTACTTCAATAGCAGCACAATGATCAAAGTGGATGACCTGGCAGGCGCCAACAAGCTGTATTGGGCCAAGAGCCCGCTCGAAATTGGCGAAGGCAACATCTATGGTATGGTCAAGGACTGGTCACCGGATTTCACCATCTTCGTCAATAACAAGCTCTTCGACGATGCCAGTGTTACCGCTCCTGCTGATGACAAGCCATTGACCTGGGATGAAGTGCATGAGCTTGCCACACAGACCGCGAAAATGGAGGGCGACCGCGTCGCTGCCTGGGGCTATGGTTTTGACTCCGCTTGGATTGATCGTATTTGGATGAATGCCCTGGCTGAGAAAGGCGGAAGCCTGTACAAGAATTCCTTTTCCGCCGTTGACTTCTCGGACGATGCCAAGGCCATCGCCAAATATTTCTTTGACCTGACCCAGGAAAACCTGAGTGTCGGCCCTACCAACCCCAGCCCGAACGGTTGGGCAGGTGGTGACTTCGTCGCCAATCCCGGTGTTCTAGCCATGATGCAATATGGCTACTGGTTCAGCGGTGAGATCAAGCAGGACAATCCCGACCTTCCAAGCACAGCCAGAATGCTGCCGGCTCCCACCTGGAGTGGCGAGCATCGCGATCCTTGTATGACCGCCACCGGCTACATCATGGTCTCCAAGACCCAGGTAGCAGATGCGGCCTGGGTGATCTTTGAGGATTACATGGCCGGACAGCCCGCTCTTGACCGTGCCGCGAGTGGCTGGGGCGTTCCTGCTCAGAAGTCCATGTGGAATCTGATGCCCACAGAAACCGACTTCGACAAGCAGGTGCAGAAGGTACTGGCTGGCGAACTCGAGGTCAGCGACAAGGCCCTGCAATTCAATCCGTTCCTGGGTGAGGGCCAATTCGCCAACAGTTGGAACACCCATTTGAACGAAGCTCTGACAGATACTAGCATCGGCTTCGACGGATTGATGTCCGCGCTTGAGAAAGAGGTCAATGAGTTCATACGCGAAGGCATTGACCGCCTTTCGTAAGCTGGGGTTTCTTCAGATAAGCTAAGGCTGACCGGGGAGGATAACAACCTATCCTCCCCCTTCCTTAGCAAGATTATTGGTAGTATCGCGCTTAAACGTGGTCAGGCAAATGCTAGTTTTCCTTATCAGAGTATAAGGAATTTACCCCTGAAACACGGAGAGCCACCACTACGTTTAAGCGCAGTTCTATCAGCCTGTGAAAATATTGCCCCGGCGACGCATAAAGAAAAACCCCTCAAAAAACTCCGGGAACTCTGTGTCTCCGTGGTGAAAAAGCTCTTCGATTCAGGAGTAGAGGATCAATGGCTGAAGTGAATCTTTCAACTCCCCTCCCTAAAGCACGTGCATCAAAACGGTCTCGTGACAGAACCACGACATTCTATATGTTTCTTTTCCCCTGGCTGCTTGGAATTATCTTCCTGACCATCATCCCACTCATACTCGGTTTTTTGACATCGCTGACCAATTACGATGGACTTAACATTGACAATTTAAAGTTTGTGGGAGCAGGAAACTATGGACGCGCTCTGACAACGGACAGTGAGATGGTCAACTTTTCGCTTTGGCGCACTGTCATTTGGGGAGCTTTTAATCTGCCCCTGTGGCTGGGCCTATCATTTCTCATGGCTCTTATTCTTAATCAGGATGTGAAAGGCAAGGGTTTCTTCCGCACGCTTTACTATCTTCCCAGCGTGATGCCGGCTGTGGCAGCTGTTCAGATGTGGAAGATCATACTGGATAAGAATAATGGCCTGTTGAACGCGCTACTCAGCCTTTACCAGCCCGGCACCGCTATTGGCTTTCTCTCGACTTATGCTTTACAGGGTATGACTCTCGTTGCAGTCTGGGGTGGGCTGGGAGCAGGCATGGTGATCTTCCTGGCCGGGCTGCAAAATATTCCAGACGAGTTGGTGGAAGCTGCGAAAATAGACGGGGCCAACGGCTGGCAGATTTTCCGGCATATTACACTCCCGTTGATGACGCCCGTCATTTTTTTCCAATTGGTAGTCGGCCTGATCGGCTCCTTCCAACAGTTGACTTTGCCGCTCGTGTTGGGCGTGGTCGGGTTGACTCAGGCGAGTGTTCCGCCACGCAGTATCTATCTCTATATGATCCATACTTATCAGCAGATTTTTGTCAACCAGCGCTACGGCTATGGCATCGCTTTGCTCTGGCTGCTGACCATTGGCGTGGTTGCGTTGACACTGTTGTTGTTCTGGTCCCAAAAATTCTGGGTTTACCAGGGTGATTATGCCGAGGGAGGTGAGAAATGAAATTACTATCGAAAGATCTCCTGGTAAAGCGCTTAACCCAGGCATCGGCTTATACCATTCTTTATATCGTTGCACTCATCATTATCCTGCCGGTAATATGGCTGTTTGTTTCTTCTATCAAAAAGGATACTGAAATTTACTCCTGGCCGATCCACTTTTGGCCGAATGTGCCACAATGGTCGAACTATATAGCAGTTTTCACCATGACACCCTTCGTAAAAGTCGCCTGGCGCACATTTTTGTTGGGCATAAGCACCGCCGCCATTAGTGCTGTCACCAGTGCCATGGCTGGTTATGCTTTTGCCCGTTATCAGGACGTGAAAGGTAGCAAGCGGCTTTTCCAGGTGATCATTGTCATGTTGATTGTGCCCGGCATCGTTTTTTTGATTCCGCAATTTATTGTATTTGCCCGCCTGAATTTGACCAACACCTTCTGGCCCTGGTTTCTGTGGGCGTTTGGCGCAAATGCTTTCTACATTTTCTTGTACCGCCAGTTCTTCTTGGGTTTCCCAAAGGAACTGGAGGAAGCGGCTGAGATTGACGGCTGCGGGCCGTTCCGCATCTTCTGGCAAATTCTTTTGCCAAATTCCAAACCGGTGATTGCCACCGTATTGATTTTTGGCTTCAACTCGATTTGGGGAGATTACCTTACGCCCTCGATTTATTTGAGTAGTAATGTTACTCTGCTGGCAGTCAAAATGGCTACTGCCTTCGTTAATCCCCAGGGGAAAACGATCTTTGCGGTCAGCCTGGCCGCAACAGTGATCTATGTCTTGCCACTGGTGATTGTCTTCTTCTTCGCCCAAAAGTATATTCTCAAGGGTCTTATCACGAGCGGCCTAAAAGGTTAATTATCTACCTATGGGACTCCTCTTCCTCTTGGTTCAGAAGTACATGCAAAAAGGCTTGAATTACACCAGGTTGAGCAGATAATTCATACCCAATGAGGTGACCTCATGCAAATCGGAGCGTGGATACACGGAGAAGAGAGTCCCTCTCTCGAACAACAAATTGGACTGGCGGCCGCAAACGGCTTGCAGACCATCCGCTGTTACCACTATGATTATGCAAAAACAGCAGCCTCCACTTTAAAAAAACGCGGGCTGAGCCTGCTGGCCGGAATGCAAGTTGATGGCGGGGCTTTAGTCACAGACTGGCGTTCGCAGGTGCGACTGGGTGAACTCGAGGCTTATCAGACGCTCGGCGTCCCGCTGGAGGCTATCTGTGTAGGGAACGAATTGCGCGAAGGCGGCGA
>DAINRK010000499.1:0-3832 GCA_036741855.1 Anaerolineales bacterium | reverse complement strand
TCTATCACAGGCGCGCCAAAGGTAAGTACCATGAGGATCATTTCAGAACTTGAAACGACCCCGCGTAGAATTTATACGGGTAGTATTGGCTATATTAGTCAAAATCGCAAAGCAAAATTCAATGTGGCAATCCGTACTGCACTGATCGATCGCGAAATTCAACGGGCCGAATACGGTGTCGGCGGCGGCATCGTATGGGACTCGACCAGCGCAGACGAATACACCGAAGCTTTGCTAAAAGCCCAGGTGCTGACAGAGCAATTCCCAAATTTCTCATTGCTTGAAACCATGCTTTGGACTCCCGATGAAGGATTTTTCCTGCGCGAAAAGCACGTCGCGCGGATGTTGGACTCTGCACATTATTTTGACTTTCCCATTTCAAAAAAAGATTTCGATGAATATCTTGATAACATATCATCCAATTTTGATTCCTCTCAGCGCGTACGTTTGTTGTTGGATCGCTCTGGCGCATTGAATTCGGAAGCCAAGGTATTTCAGCCACCAGAAAATTCTCCTCCTTTAAAAGTGCCTCTTGCGAGAGAACCAGTCGATACCAACAACGTATTTTTGTTTCATAAAACAACCCATCGTGCGATTTACGAATCCGCACGGAAGAACTTCACAAATTATGATGATGTTTTGCTCTATAACGAACGCGGCGAAGTGACCGAATTTACGATTGGAAACCTTGTCCTTGAACTGGGCGGCAAGTTGATTACTCCACCCCTTTCAAGTGGATTGCTGGCTGGGACGTTTCGGGCCCATTTATTGGAAACAGGTCAGGTCGTCGAAAGAACGATCCAAGTCCAGGAGTTGAAAGATTGTACGAAAATATTTATGGTCAATTCAGTTCGCAAGTGGCAAGCGGTTGAATTGACAAGTTAATCAGAAACAAAACGATGGGAGGAACTATTTCCGAATCGGCAAGCAGCTAAAAGTCACGCGGGATACGATATGCCTCTATCAGGATTCCCGTACCTTTTCCCAAATCCTTGTGTTTCAATCTTCAAAGCCCAACCAGTATTTTGTCCCTGCTTTGCGGGGGAGGAGGTAGCGGCAACGCGCACATGATAGTTGCAACACCTGAATTTTTTCCCGTCTGCAAAATAAAATTCAAAAAGGAGAATGAGACATGGCTGAAAAAAGTATGGAGCATGACAAGCAAGTCCTCCACAAGCTAGGTTATGCACAAGAACTTGCGCGCCGCATGGGCGGCTTTTCAAACTTCGCGATTTCGTTTTCGATCATTAATATCCTGGCAGGCGGTATTTCAGCGTTCTATGCCGCCTTCAATTCCGCAGGCGCGGGCGGCGCCTTCATTGGCTGGCTGGTAGGCGGCTTTTTCTCTCTGATGGTCGCGTTCAGCATGGGGCAGATCGCCTCCGCCTATCCCACGGCTGGCGGTTTGTATCACTGGGCCTCGATCCTCGCTGGAAAATTCCTGGGTTGGATGGCAGCCTGGTTTAACCTACTAGGCCTTCTGTTCGTTGTATCCTCTGTAGATGTCTTTCTGTACCAGGTCTTCTTCAAAGGACTTCTGGTTGATACTGTGCTCGGAGGACACTTCCTGGGAATGGACTCCTCCACCTGGAACATTAACACCCAGCATATCTTTGTGATCATCGCCCTGATCACGCAGGCGTTGTTCAACCACTACGGCATCAACATCACCACCAAGCTCACTGACTTCAGCGGCTACCTGATCCTTGCCCTGACAGTTATCTTCGTCATCGCGCTGTTTGCCTACTCGCCTGTCCCGCTTGATTTCTCACGCCTCGTGACTTTCACAAACTATACAGGTGAGCCGGGTGGCAACGTAATCCCGACCGCCGTGAATAGTCTGTTCCTTGCCTTCTTCTTCGGTTTGATTTACGTGATGTACACCATCACCGGCTTCGATGCGTCAGGGCATACTTCCGAGGAAACGCACGACGCGCAAGTCAATGTACCGCGCGGAATGTGGACTTCGGTGTTCTATTCCTGGACATTTGGACTCGTCATGGTTGCGGCGTTTGTATTAACCATGCCCAGCCTTGATGAAGGCGCGGCGGCAGGCTTCAACTCTTTCTTCTATATGTGGAGCGCCTCCAATATGCCGTATGCCCTGAGCCTGATACTCGCTGTGGGCATCGTGATCACGAACTATATCTGCGCCTTGGCTGGTCTTACATCCACTTCGCGCATGATGTATGCCTTCGCCCGTGATGGTGGCCTGCCAGCCTCCGGTTTCCTCTCTCATATCAGCACCAAATATCGCACACCCACTTATGCCATTTGGACTGGCGCGGTGCTAGCGTTCGTGACATCCTTGACCGGTATCATTGGCGCCGCCCTTGGTTTGCAAGGAGTGGATATATTCCTCGTTTTGGCGACGGGTTGCGCGGTCTTTCTATACATTTCGTATGCAATCCCTGTTCTGGCAGGTTTCCTTGCAGAGGGAAAAACCTGGAACGAAAAGGGACCCTTCAATTTGGGCGCATTGTCCAAGCCCATTGCGCTTGTCGCCGGCCTGGGTGTGGCGCTTTTAGCCACAACGGGTTTCTTCCCGCCCAATCAGCCGGTTTTCTGGCTAACTCTGGGTATGGTTATCATCCTGCCCATCATCTGGTTCGCAGGCGAGAAGGATCGCTTCCAAGGCGTACCGCAGGGCGAGAAGATCCAGGAACGACAGAAGATGATCGCGGACATCGAAAAGAAGTACGCGGAATAACATCGCTGCTTTATCGAGACGGGAAAGCGGTATCTCGCGAGGGGTACCGCTTTTTTCAAACGGTAGGCTATACTTATGAAATATCTTCTCGGCATTGATCAGGGAACTACACAGACCACGGCAGTTGTTGTCAACGAACGCGGCGAGATGCTTGAGAAAAACTCTGCGCAATTGCCCGCGCGCTTTCCACAAGCGGGTTGGGTCGAGCAGGAACCTGCCGATATTGTTCGCACAGTCAAAGAAGCGTGCGCGCCATTGCTCGACAAATATGACATTGCCGCCGTGGGATTCGATAACCAGGGCGAGACTTTTATCCTTTGGGATAAGGATACAGGCGAGCCAGTGACTCCGGCCATTGTTTGGCAGGATACACGCGGACAATCCGTCTGTGATGCACTCGCTTCACATGTCGACGTAAGCCTGCTTCGCCAAAAAACAGGTCTCCTGCTCGATAGCTATTTCTCAGCGCCCAAAGTCAAATGGGTATTTGAAAATTATCCAGATGTTCGGAAACAAGCGCATGAAGGCAAACTGAAATTCGGCACTACTGAAACATGGGTACTCTGGTCACTGACAAAAGGCAAACTGCATGTCACTGATCCATCCACTGCTTCCCGTACTCTTTTATTCGATATGAATCGATTTGATTGGGATGACGACTTATTGGCTTTATTTGATGTCCCGCACAGTATGCTCCCAGATGTGAAACCATCTGCGGGTTTTATTGGAGATATCGATTTTGGTAACGGCAAACCTTTACCTCTTCATGCGCTGCTCGTTGATCAGCAGGCCGCGTTGTTTGGACAGGCCTGTTTCAAGGCAGGCGATATGAAGTGTTCATTTGGCACGGGCAGCTTCTTACTAATGAATATTGGTGACAAACCGCAATTGTCCCACAATGGACTACTCACGACTGTAGGTTGGAATTTCAACGGGCAGACCGCTTATGCTTTCGATGGTGGAATATTTGTCACAGGTTCAGCTGTGCAATGGCTGCGCGATAATTTGAAATTGATACCTGATGCTCCATCCAGCAGTGAGGCGGCGAAACAATCTACCGATCTTGGAGTTGTCGTTGTCCCTGCACTTCAAGGTCTTGCTGCGCCCCACTGGCGAACCGAT
>DAINRK010000498.1:0-3846 GCA_036741855.1 Anaerolineales bacterium | reverse complement strand
TTCCAATGTGCTGACGACAACAGACCGGTTGGATGTTCTGGACTCTTCTCAACAAATCATGTTTGAGGTCGCGCGCCAGTCCGCAACGCTGATCAATCCTGACCCACAGGAATTAAGCACGTTATTACCCGCTGAGCCGAATCAAAGTGATCGCATCGCTTTTCTAACAGATACATCGAGTTACAAACAGTGTGCCGGGTGTCTGCTCCAGGAGGGGCTTGCCGCAGATGCGCTCCAGAAGGTGGTTTTGCGCCTGTATGGACCCAATGGAAGTGCACAAGTTTTTACGAGCCGATTGAATTCGTTTCCGTTTACAGAACTTGAACTGATGCTGAACGGAGAAAGCACAACAGATATCGAATCGTTTTTAGGGAACGCAAACTGGATCGTTATTTCCCTTACCGATGTACGGAATGGTCAGATCGAACTGCTTCGCCGCTTTTTTTCCGAACGCCCAAGCCTGCTCCGCAACAAGAACATCATTCTATTCTCGTTTACCGCTCCTTATTATCTCGATGCGACGGATATTTCCAAACTGATAGCGTATTATGCACTATATAGCAAACAGCCTGCTTTTGTAGATATCGCTGCACGATTATTGTTTCAGCAGGCAACGCCGGAGGGCCATTCGCCCGTCTCCATTCCGGCAATCGAATACGATCTGATTACGGAAACCTCGCCTGATCCTGAACAGGTGATTTCATTGGCATTGGCTGAAACGGTTCCCACGACTCCGACCAGTGAGGCGACTCCTGCAACACCGGTGACGGCAGAACCGACGCAGATTCCGCTATATCGAATCGGGGATACGATCTCCGTCCGTGCCGGACCAATAGTGGATCATAATCAAAATATTGTCCCCGATAGGACTGTCGTTCGTTTTACCATGTCCACGCGCGACGAAAGCGGGTCGATCCTGCAGCAAATCGATTCAGAAACATCTGCAGGAGTTGCAATTGCCTCCTTTGACATCGACATGCCCGGAAAAGTTGAAATACGCGCCAGCAGCGAGCGCGCAGTCATCTCGGATGTACTCCAATTTGATTCCTCCAATGAAGGCGCAGCTGTGACCATTATACCGGTGGCGACTGTCACTCCCACTATGGTCTTGCCAACGCTAACACCGACTCCTATAAATGACCTGATCACACCTGAAGGATATCCGCGCGTTGGAGTTTGGCTGCTGGTATTACTGGCTGTTTTTGGCGGTGCACTATTGATGTTCTGGGCAGTGAGCCGGATTGTGTCGCCACGCTGGGGGTTACGCTGGGCGCTATGCGTTTTAGTGGGCGGTCTGCTTGCATACAACTATCTTGCGTTGGGGTTCCCGCGCGCAGCAGAATGGATCGCATCGGACGCAGGTGCTTCTGGGGTATTGTTATTAACGTTAATGGGGGAGGTGCTGGGTGCTCTGGCTGCCTGGGTCTGGATGAAATTTTTCAGCGAGCCAACGTCGCAAGCAGGCTGATCAACAATAAAACTGTCGCGCCCCAGGCCAGAATGGCTTCGGGCGCGTTTGATAAATAATCCCAGATGGATTGACGGCGTTCGCGTCGCCCGAGGATCGGCAGGATTGGAATCTCACGATATCCCAGAAGTGACTGACGGAATTCATCCATGGTGGTGGGTCGCTCGTCAGGGTGCAAAGACATTGCCCACAGTATGGCTCGTTCGGTTCGCGATGTGAGTTCTGGATTGATCTGGCGCATCGGGATCAGGCTGTCGGGTTGAAGGAAACGTTTGCGTGCATCCGCCGGGGATTCATTTGTGAGCAGGTGATAAAGCGTCGCACCGAACGAATAGATGTCTGAGCGGATATCTGTGTGACTATCACTTCCGCCATATTGTTCCAGGGGGGTATAAAGTGCGGTGCCCTGCCCTTGAATAATCGTAATGGTTACTTCTTCGGGAGCAAGAATTTTCACGAGACCAAAATCAACCAATTTGATCAAGCCATTGGGCATGACCTTCACGTTGCTGGGCTTGATGTCGCGATGGACGATGGGTGGGTCCTGCATATGCAAAAATGCGAGCGCACTCGCGATTTGTTCTGCCCATACCAGCACTTCCTTCTCCTTTAGGAAGATCTTGTTGCGACGCGCCTCCATCATGAGTGTGCGCAGGTCACTGCCCGGAATGTAATCCATGACGAGATAGTCACGTGGACCATTGGAAAAGAAATCAGAAACCTTTGGCAGGTTGGGGTGATCGAGACGCGCGAGGACAGTCGCCTCACGCAGGAACTGCTCGCGGGCTTCATCACGAATCTTTTCCGGGAGAGCGCGATCGTATTCGACTTCCTTCAGCGCACATTCACGGCCCTTGAGACGGACATCATCGGCAAGATAAATCGAACCCATGCCACCCTGACCGATCCGTTCGCGGACCTTATAACGGCCGCGCAATACCTCCCCGCTTTTAAGGGGTGGGAGCACCATTCTCCTTTTTGGGTTGTGATCGATGTGGTTGTTCCATGCAGATCTTTTCGGCGTTGGTTCTGCACAGAAACGCGTGTTTATGCTATAGTTATTATACTGCCTGTTGGATTATACTCAAGCTGGAATTTGGCATTGCGCCAGGACAGCCTCGATTACAAAGAGGAATTGTCAACATCGAGAATGATCAATTGCTCTTAAACCTCCATGAATAAAGTACAGGAAGATTATCCACTACTCGTGGCACAAGAGGGACCTCTCAAGGGCCAGCGCTGGCAACTTAGCCAAACACTTGTACTCGGACGCGAGTCCTCCTGTGATATTGTGGTTGCAGACCGCCAGATTTCCCGCTTCCACGCGCGCCTCACCCCCACCACGGAGGGAGTCATCCTTGAGGATCTAGGAAGTAAAAACGGGACACATCATAATGGGAATTCTTTAGCAGGTCCTGTCGTATTGCAGGATGGCGACATCGTATCGGTCGCGCTGGCGCAGCAATTTCTCTTTCTCACTTCAGATGCGACCATGCCCCTGTTAAATGGCGGCAAGCCGGGGCGCTTGATGATGGACCAGAAATCGCGGCGCGTGTGGGTGAATCAACAACAGCTCATTCCACCTCTTTCGGCACAGCAATTCAAGATGTTATGGTTGCTCTATGAAAGCAAGGGACAGGTGATTACCCGCCCGGACCTCGTCACTACCGTATGGGGAGATGACCAGGCCGCAGGCGTATCGGACCAGGCACTGGATGCATTGATCCGTCGCTTACGTGACCGCCTCGCTGCACTCGACCCCACTCACCAGTACATCGTCACCGTGCGCGGGCACGGCATCAGGTTGGACAACCCGTCAGCTTGAAATAAACACCCTTCCAGCTTTTTTGCATATTAGGTGGATGAATACCGAATCATGATGTATTTATGGCAAATGTCAGCTATAAGCGGTTATGGTGAAGATTTCCACCTGGCACGTAGTTGGGCAGCCTAAACTTCTACCTGAGAGTTTTGCATGACCTTAAGTCCTCTATACCTTGCAACAATCCGCCGTGTTCACGTAGAGTTTGACTTGACCGCGCTTGATTTAGACCCTGATGAAGTAAGTTTGGCTATAAAAATCAAGCCTTCTAGATCTGCAAGGCGTGGAGATGAACGTCGCAATCCTAAGGGCACAGTTAGGCATTTTTCTCCCAGGGTTTTGGTCCGCTGTATTAGTAATAACTGTAAATTATGGTTCTCGCATGAGTGAAGTTTTTTACCCGCGTTTTGTTGTCGCTGGAAAAAGCCAAGGGGCCACTCGGTTTTCTTTGATCCCACAAGTTGCCAGTGAGTTAACCAGTATGCTCAAAGATTCTACACTTATCTCGGTAACTGGCTTTATTCATGATGTATTGTGGCGCGCTACAAGGGTGGGG
>DAINRK010000497.1:0-3852 GCA_036741855.1 Anaerolineales bacterium | reverse complement strand
ATATAGAGATCCTGGACTAAACTGTAAGTGCAGCCGGACACAGCCCGCCAGGCTCATATTCGTGCTTCCCTTAATCAATCAATTGATCGTCCCTGGGACAGCGATTGGACTAAAAATTGGCCGAGGGAGATTATTTTCCCGCAGATCTGACAAGGCACAAGTGGTAAGCCCGCGTCGTTCCTGTGCCGGTAATCACCCCCCAACAATACCAGCAGCGAATCAATATGAAGCGATAAAACCAGTCAAGTGGAATTGCGACAGAATATTTAACACAGACTGCCCACATTTGTGGGCAGTCTGTGCTGAAGTTTTGAATTGTCGCTTGCGTTACGGTATCCCGAATCTAAGCTGGGTGTTGAGGTTAACATTGTTGTACCAGGGGAAGACGAAGGTGGTGCTGAGCTGAGATTGTGGGAGACCCATCATCTCGGCGAAACTGGTCCAGGCGTTACCATCGAAATAGGCCACGCGCTCGGAAGCGATGATGGGGACATTGCCCGAACTCTGAATGACCACCGGTCCGGCATTCAACCCGGCATAGCTGACGCGCTGGCTGGCATTGGGTGCCAGCGTGTACCTGCCCTTCAAGAGACCATTGATCTTCACGCTTACTGTGGTCGTTGCTGTGCCGACATTGCCAAAGCGTAATTGGGTATTGAGGTCCGCGTTGTTGTACACGGGGAAGGAGTAATGGGTGCTGAGGGAGGGGCTGGGCAGACCCATGATCTCGGTGAAATCTGTCCAGGCGCTTCCATCATTGTGAGCCACGCGCATCGAAGCAATGATAGGCACATTACCGGAGGAGGTCACCTTGACCGGACCCATATCCAGGCCGGGATAGCTGATGCGTTTGCTCTCGTTGGGATCCAGTTGATAGCTGCCCTGGAAGACACCGCCCATGGTGACCCTGACGGTGGTGCCAATGTTGCCCACATTCCCAAACCGCAGTTGTGAGTTGAGGTCAAGATTGTTATACCAGGGGAAGACATAGCTTGAGGTCAGTTTGGGGGAGGGTAGCCCCATCATCTCTGAAAAGCTGGTCCAGGTGGTGCCACCATCTGGTGTGTACGCCACGCGCATGGAGGCGATGATGGGCACATTGCCGGAGGAGGTCACCTTGACCGGACCGTTGTCCAAGCCCGCATAGCTAATACGAGTGCTTGCATTCGGTGCGAGGGGATAGCTGCCTTGCACGACTCCCCCCACCGTCACCGTGACGGTGGTACCCATGCTGCCCACATTTCCGAACCGGAGCTGTGAGTTGAGGTCGAGATTGTTGTACCAGGGGAAGGTGTAGGAGCTGGCCAGTTGGTTGGAGGGCATTCCCATCATCTCAGAGTGGCTCGTCCAGGTGGTGCCACCATTCGGTGTATACGCCACCCGCTCCGAGGCCACCATGGGCAACGTGCTGGTCACCCGCACCGGGCCACCATCCACGCCGGCATAGTTGGCTCGCCTGCTGTCCAGGGAGGAAAGCTCAAACGTGCCTTGATTTGCCCCTCCAATCGAGACGTTGATATGTGCCGAGAAAGGGGGTAGGGAAGGATTTTCGCCGCAATCGATCCCTGCATTAATGCAGTTTGTGACCAGCATCTGCAGAGCACTCGGGTGCCAGGCATTGAAGAAATCCTGATGCGCTGTGTAATAGGGTCCTGAGGCTAGTGTGATCGTCCCGATGGGTCCTGTCCCGACGATGTAGCGGAAAAAAGTCTCGAGTCTCGGGAGGTTCACCGGGTGCGATGGCGGACATTCGCTGTCGACCGGATAAGACATATGAGAACGGTGGTCTGCACTGTCAAGATTTACTCCATCCCAACAGTTGGGAAAGGTAAATGAAACCACCATCAGGCCCGTATCGCACTGTGTCGGTGGATAAGGAAGAGCAGCACCACCCTCCGCCCCGGGTCCACAGTGGAAGACAATATTCGTACCGAGTTCAGGGCTTTCCTGGGGGGAGGTTGCACGCGCGTTGCCAATGATAATCCGTAGGCCACGGGGGAATGGCTGTACCACTGTCCCAGCTGGAGCGCCTATTCTGCGATAATAAAATACGTTATTGCCAGCATATGATTCAGGAACGATCTGTACCCCATCTTCATACAGGGCAGGCACCCAGTAAGATGACTTGTCATCAGGCATTGCGCAGGTTGTCCCGCCTGCTCGAAGGGACTCAAATGTCGAGAATGCATCGGTCGTTCTTGCTCCCACAAAGTCGTGGAGATGAGACACACCTGGCTGACGGAACGCCACGATCGGATCGTCTGGAAGGGAATGGGAGAAGGTGCAGCTCACGATCCATCCGGGTTTGGTTTCTGCCTTGACAACTTGCGGTTTAACGGCTGTTCCTGCGACGACGATGCAAAAGATAAGCAGGAAACGTAATAGGGGATTTATTTTGACTGTGTGCATGTATAGTCTGGGAATCTTTCGTATTTTCATTGTTCGTATCTTAAGCGCTTGATGATACGTTAGAGTCATTATAGGAAGCTAAGAGGAAAAGTACACTCCCGCAACTAGGACATTGGTCGTGCGAACCACCTTGCAGAAATGATAGGAACAACTCCTTCCTGTATGAGTTTTCAGCTATTTTGCAGTGAAGTCAATAGAATTTACTAACCCAATGGCGCGACGAGGGCTTATGGTTGGTTTACGGATGTTAGGTGTGGCTTGGACAGCGGCGTTCCCTCAACTCTCTCCCGGCGATCATTTTGTGCGAATTATCCATAAAAGCGGTGAATCCATTAATTTGGATTATATAGAGATCCTGAACTAAAGTTACAGAGTGTCTCCTTCGGACAATTTACTTAACCTGACAATTGATCTACCGCCCATATGAGAAAGACCCTAAGCCAGCAAGTTTGACCAGTTCTGTATAGCTGGTGCTGCGCGCAGCTGCGCAGGTATAAACGAAGGTTTGAAATCCTGGGCTGAACTTCGCTTTAAAAAGTTTCGTAATTGCTGAGACAAGAGGTAACATTTGAAAATAGGGATTTACATCAGTAGCCCGCCAGGCAGCCGCGCTTCCCACTCCGCTTCGCTACGGGAACGCTCCGCAGTGGTGGGCATTTTCGTCTGCGCGGTTTGATTGGAACCTTTGTTCCCGCGCTTTCGTCTAAGTTCATCGTACAACGACCCTTATGGATCCACTTTAGGAAAACTGTCGCGGCGGAGCGAAACGGAATTGGAAAGGAAGAAAGGCCATGAAAGACAAGCGTTTATGGATTTTGCTTTACATACTTGTTCTATGCACGGCATGTGGCCCCCTGGGCTTGCCAGCGGCTGAACCCTCTCCGACACGCATCGCAACACAGACGCCCCACGTCACAAGTGAGACAGTCTCAGTCGTCCTTCCCACAGCAACGTCTGATCCTACTCCGATGCTTCCATCCCCAACGCCCATGTTCGAGGGCATCATTGATAACGTGGCAATCGATCGACAAGGTACGGTCTATGCCGGCGGCTATGGCGCCTCCTGGGATGGCTCAAGACATTTTGCACAATGGGATGGCGAAAAATGGATTGCTTTGGGTACCGGCCTTGCGTCAGCAGGAGGGAATGCACTCGTGGCAGACAGCAGTGCAAACGGACTTTACACAACTAGTATCACAGATCCCGATCAGGGCTATGCGACGGCCATGGTCAGATGGGATGGCTCCCGGTGGGAAGATATCACTGGCAATTTCAGCACGGTGGTAGACGCACTCAAGGCGGGACGCATATCCAGTAATATTCCTGTGGAAGCTTTGGCAGTCGACGGAGAAGACCATCTCTACGCGGCGGGAAGTTTTCAGTATCCCAGCGCTGACCACACTATGGAGTGGCCTATGGGCTTTGTGACAAAGTGGGATAACG
>DAINRK010000496.1:0-3867 GCA_036741855.1 Anaerolineales bacterium | reverse complement strand
GCGCTAACCTGTATCCGTTACAGCCGACTCGCTGAGAGTCGCCTCCCGTGGCAATCATTCCACTTCTCGCGTTTTATGGCCGACCGCGCCCTTGCCGAAGTAAAGCAGGAACTCGATACTTACGATTTGGTTGAAACTGATATGAAAGTAAAGACCCCAAGTGGCGAAGAGTTCTCGTGCTGGCAGTATTATTCTGATTAATTGTTACTTTGAGCAGCTCATTCTGTTGGCTTCAATCGTGCTGTGAGATCACGCAACTGAACAAAGGAGATGGGTTTGATCAGAACAAAGTCCACCTGATCGCCATACGTATCGCCCATGCGCGCGTCCGCCGTTGTGATGATGACCATAGTTTTTGCGAAACGCTCATCCTGCTTGATAAGATTCGTCAATAGCTCTGCCCCTGAGACGTGTGGCAAATGCATATCCAAAAGAATTAAAAATGGCGCTGGTCCGGTCTTCAACCGTTCCTGCGCGACTCGTCCGTCTGCGACAAGGTCGACCTCGTATCCAATTCCGCGCAGTGCCTCGGCAAAGATGCTTGCAAGATCTTCGTCATCTTCAATGATTAAGGCCAGTTCGCTCATGATGCTCTCCAGTTCGTTTGCGTTGTCTCCACTGCAACTAGTGGCAGTGTGATGACAAACGCCGTACCTTCGCCTAATTTGCTTTCCACCTTGACGTCGCCATTCATTAAGTTAACTAATTGCTTAACAATTGACAACCCCAATCCAAAACCGCCATGAACGCGGGTGGCGGTCCCTTCTACCTGGCGAAATGTTTCGAAAATATAAGGGATTTCGTTTTCGGGAATTCCATGTCCGGTATCGGCTATTTCAATGCCCCATTTATGCCGACTGGGATAAAACAACTTCACGTGCACGGACCCTTTATCTGTAAATTTTATTGCATTGTTCACAAGATTAACCAGAATCTGCTGCAGGCGGGCTGCATCACCACTCAACAATTCGGGGAGACTATCATCAATTTCGCTGATAAGCTTGAGTCCTTTATCTGATGCAGTTTTATCCATCAAACCATGCAGGCTATCAAGCAGGTCTGCTGGCTTTACAGGAGCCATTTGAATGGTCAGCTTACCGGCTTCCATTTGTGCCTGGTCTAGAAGATCGTTGATCAGGCCAAGCAGCCGCTGTGTATTTTTCATGATACGTTCTGCCATATTGACTTGTTTGTCGTTCATGGGTCCATATACCGCCTCTTTGAACATCTCGGCATAACCGAGAACAGCATTCAATGGCGTACGCAATTCATGAGAGACGATGGCGACAAATGTGCTCTTGAGTCTCTCAACTTCTGCTTCGCGCGTAAAGTCACGGAATACAGTCACTGTACCCATATTTTCAGTTCTATTGTAGATTTGCGCTGCACTCACTGATAGAGTTTTACCTCCCCATTCAACGCGAAACCCTACAGGTTGCGTATCATGTTCCATCATAGCAGAGAGCAAACCGCGGCTTTTGGGCCCAAGTTTGGGATGGTCAATGAGTTCACTAAAGTTCTTATCAATAATCAGTTCAAGAGGAAAATCGAGCATACTTCTGACTGCCGGATTTGCCAGCGTGGCGTTCCAATTTCTGTCAAAGACGATAACACCATCTGCAATGGAATTTAAAATTGCCCGATTTCGTCCCGCTTCGATTCGTTCCCGATCAAGCGATTCGGCTAGAGCCTGGGTACGTTGTGCAACGAGTTGATCGAGACCGGCGTTAACGGCACGCAGTTCTTGGAGGGCAGCTTCCAGGCTACGGGCCGAAAGCCAGGAGACCAGAGCCAGAATGAAGAAGCCCATTACGACAAATATATTGACGGGGAGACCAACGGTTGCTCCAAGCCAGGCAACGATCGCGCCGCTAATTGCAGCAAACAAAAAACTTGCCTGTGGAGCGAGTATCAAACTGGCAATTGTGATTGGGATTGTAAAGAGAAATAAAGAGCGACCACGGACCAATTCTTGTGGTGTATCAGTAAAAACAAAAATAACGGTTAATAGAAGAAGAAAAAGCAAAGCCGCCCATCGGCCGGACAGCCGTCGATTCACCTGATAAATTCCAAAAATGCCCATGGTGAATACTACAATGCCTATCAAGAGTACCTGTGTTTCTGATTGGGCGATTTCCGGATTAAAGATGCTAAAGATGACAATCGCAACCAGACCAATCAGCGCCGCGATCAGTGTGCCTAATAAAAGAATATTGAGCAGACGGCGCTGGCGTGCATCGTCGGGATCTGTAGCGGGGACGGTAAGAATAGTATTTAAGTATTTCATAAGCTTTTATCCGGCCAGGGCGAGTGCACTGATGACCGCTGATCTTATGACAAGATGTGGGCTATACAGACACTTGCCAATCCATAATGGAGGATAGGGCTGATTCATATGTTCCTTCAGCCAGCGCGCTCCGTTATTCAAACTTGTCTTTGGGATTCTGGAGACCTTTTCGTTCCAGACCCACAGGGCTTGCATCGCATACGCCGTCTCTTCCGCGGTGGAAATGTATCTGCCCCAGGAGCCGTTTTTGTTCTGAGAACGGAGTATCCATTGCATTGATTCTTCCAGCATTTCATTTGCGATTCCTGCACAGGCTATGATCGCATGAGAGGTAGCATAATAAGGTGAAGAGTGCCATTTATCCAGCCAGAATGGCTGGTTTCCCTTCGCCTTATATAGAAAATGGAGTGCCTTTCGGACAGATGAATTGTTTCGATCCAATCCAGCCTGCCCGAGCGCGCCGAGGACATGAATGTTTGCGCTAATGGATGGATTCGCTTCCAGATCGAAGCACCTGAAGTGGTCCTTCTCTTCGTATATTAGCACACTCGCCAGATCCTTTTCGATGCCAAATCGTAACAAAGTATCATACACTAACCCGGTGTCATCGCTGTCTTTCACAGAGAATCCTGCCGCAAAACCCACGCCACGTTTGGGCTGCCATGCCTTGGAAAGGAAGTCCAACTGAGGCTGAAGTTTTTGGTGCTTGCTTAATCCAGGGATGAAGCTTAGATTCCAGAGTGTCCATGCAATCTCAAAAATGTCAAAGGGTGCCACGTTTGGCATTCCACCATCGGGCTTTATGATATTTCGCAAATAATTTAATGCAGCCTCGTCACCTCTTTTGATGTATGTCGCGAAGTAGGCTGTCGCTGATGGACTGACTCCGACTGAGCCGTTGCTTTCCTGGAGGTTTGTAACGTCCAGCATATGTTTTCCATCCGCGCCTGCCATCTCGGCAGAAAACGCCATGGTCACATTTCGGTTGATCATATGATCCTTAAGATAAGCCAATTTCTTCGCGCGTAATTTGGATAATCGCCCTAAAATACGATCCCCCTGGTGTTTGATGATGCCCAATCTTTCAGCCTCTGCGGATAAGGTGGGAGCGATCATTTCAAAGCCAACGGTCGCTCCGTTGGGATCAGACAATAACCCCTGCGTCGCGCCACCCACGATCCGTTCCAAAGCAAGCCGGCCGTTTTGGATCTGTTCCTTATCGTGCTCGCGGCGGCCGCTATAAGTCAGCGCGATCATGGCGGCTAACGTACAGATGACGCGGTCATGATAATACATTGGTGCCGGTGCACCCCAGGAGCCGTCGGGTAGTTGGTTATCGGCCAGCCAGTGTAACGCGTGAGTGCTTAGGTTCCAGTCTACATCACCTAGACGCGCCGCCCAGGCAGTATCGTATGCTGTGCTTGCCATATGACCGGGACCGATTTCATCAATCAGCTTCGTAATGAGGTCTGTCATAATTCGTTTCGCGTTTCCGGAAACCACAGATTGAACTTAAGTTTTCCGACTCCGAATGCGTAATCTTTGTTATCGCGGTAGTAATTCCTCAACCACTCGATTTC
>DAINRK010000495.1:0-3869 GCA_036741855.1 Anaerolineales bacterium | reverse complement strand
ATTCTGGTTCAGAATGGCATCTGCATCCACGAGCGCGCCTATAGCCGGAATTGCTGCTGCCGCACCATCGATGACAGGCAGGTTTCCACCCGAATCAAAGTTGTATTTCTGTGATTCGGAAGTCATCGTCAGCCACTTCATCACTTCCCAGGCTGCGGCCTTGTTCGGACAGCTTGCTGCCATTGCCACTGGATCAGCAATGAATAAGCCGCCCTTGCCATCCGGACCCTGCAGGTTGTACGTAGTGCGGAACCGTTCATTGAGTTTTGGGTCGTTGACAAACGGTGTGAGGTAGTAACCAGTCTCTCCTTCGGGGATGATGGCGACAACGTTCGAATCTGTTAGGAAACCTTCAGGCATGGCGTCAGCCGCCAATGCACCCGGAGGCGCATACTTGGACATCATTACCAGCCATTCCAGAGCTTGAAGATATTCCGGTGTGTCCCAGTTGATCGTCCATGTTCCATCCTCATTTACCTTGCCCCACGTCGCGCCAAAGGCATGAGCAATGGCCTGGAATTGCCAGTTGATGTATTTGCCTTGATACCAATAACCATAGTTATCTTCACCGGTTACCGGATTTTTGCCGGTCATGGCTTTGGCTTTCTCTTCAATTTCATCCAGGGTGGGATGCTGGCTTAGGGGTTCCACGCCCCATTGTTCAAAGAGTACTGAGTCGTAATGGATGACGCGGTTGCCTCCGCTGTAGGGAAGTGCCCATTGGTTATCTGGATTACCCGGTCCCCATCCGCGCCATTGCTCAAGATAATCGCCTGGCCATACATCCTTGAAGTTCGGATCGCCTGCGATCCACGGGTCTAAGTTCTCAAGATAGCCGCGGCGGCCATATTGAAATGCACCCGGCATCAGATAGACGCACGCCTCTTGAGCCTGGATCATGGACTCGGTCTTGGGACCGTAGCCAGTTGCACCAGAGCCCCAGGGAATGTTGATGACTTGCATATCAATACTGGGATTCGCAGTCTCAAACATTGCTTCCAGTTGCTGAACCCCAGGAATACTTGCACCACTCACTGGATCAATACTGTCCTCATCTGGTTTTCCGATGAGCAGGACTTTCACTTCTCCTGAGACAGGTGCGGTTGTGGCTGTCACAACTACTTCGACCTGTTGAGTCTCTACTACGATCTGTGTATGCACCACTTCTACTGGAGCAGGTGGAGCAGACGGGGCACAGCTGGCTAATACGATACTAAAGAGAATCCCCCAAACAAACGCGATTCGAATTTGCGATTTCATGCTTACTCCTCTAAGTCTTAAGGATAAAGAGTGACACGAACGACAATCGGTTCAACAGCACTTATGAATAGCCACAATCTCCTTTCGGTAGTTAATTCGTTACAACGCATCGTTTTTTGTTTATCATTCATCTGCTACAATCAGGCTGAACTGGAACTGATCCTCTTCCGGAGGTGAACGGACTGGCCAAGCCTGACACCTTGATGGACATGTTCCGGTTTCATTATCAGAGAGACTCAAGCGCACTTTGACCAAGGACTCGAGTCTCTCTTCCTATCTGCTCACTGGAGAGAGCAGCAGCCCGGCACTTTGTAACGCGCGTCGAATTGTTCCATGCTCAGACTCTGAAATTGGCAAAAGGGGTGGACGGACTGTGGTGTTTTCCAAAATTCCTAACATCTTTAATGCTTCCTTCGTGCGAGCCCGATAATCGGTGACCGGAGGAGCGAAAATGACGTCAGCCAAAGGCTGAAGACGCGAACCTAACTCTCGCGCCTGTTCAATGTCACCGCGGCGGACTGCATCCAACATCATTACCTGCTCGCGCGTCCCTAACGTGCTGAAACCCAGCAAAGCACCTTCTGCACCCAGAATAAAACTTTCACAAATGAAGTTGTCATTGCCGGTGAGAAAAGTAATTTTTCGGGTTGCAGATTCCAGTGCGGCTTTGACCTGCAAAAAGCGCATCGCATCAAATGATGCTTCTTTAATGGCAGTCACGGACGGGATTGAAATGAGCTTATGTAAGGTTTCGGTTGTGTAGAGTACACCTCCAAGTGCAGGCTGAAGCTGAAAGAGAATAAGGGGTAAGTCAACGGCTTCCGCGATAGCCGCATGATAACGATAAGGAACTTCCGGATTGAGTGGCTGTCCTAAGAAGGCCGAAATGGGAAAGACAAGAAGCACGTCAGCCCCCGCAGCTTGCGCCGCGCGCGCATTTGCTATACCTTGTGCGGTAGATGGCCCGGCAACACCGCCAACTACTTTGCATTTGCCTGCAACGGCCTCAGCAACAGTTTCCAACGTTTGTCGTTTCTCGTCAGCAGTCAGGTGTGGACCTTCACCCGTGTCCACATTCACTGCCAAGGCAACAGGTCCTTGTTCAACCAGCCACTGCACGTATCTACGAAGCGCCTGCAAATCCAATTCACCTTCGCTTGTCATTGGAGTCACAATCGCCGGGATAATTCCACGTAAGTCAATATCCTGCATCTCTACCTCTTTCTTTAAGAAATCGAAATAGTTCTTTTCTCCGCGGCAGATTGATACATGCCTAACACTACGGCTAGGACCTGCCGCGCAGCTTTCGCACCGATGGGAACGCACTTGTTCGACTGCACTGCTTGCACAAAATCCTCAATAGCGCGCTGATAGACAGGGACTGATTCCATAGGGATGGAATGCCATTGTTCCGCTGCGAAATCGCCCCACGGCCGCTTTAGATAGATCCTGAGAGGATCATGCCCATACGGATCAGGCAAACGGAGTTGACCTTCTGTCCCATAAAGGCTGCAATATTCTTCATTATGGGCTCCATTAATATGTGCTCCGGCAATCAGACTTCCTATTGCTCCATTATTGAATCGCAGCGTTGCTGTTGCCGTATCTTCCACCTCAACATTCGATACCAATGTTCCAATCTCAGCGGAGACGCTGGTCACCATCAGCCCTGTTATATAAGCTAACGCATCCAGCAAATGACTGGTATTCATTAAGACCACGCCACCTCCAGCCTGTGCTTTGATTCCTCGCCACGGGTTGACTGAACGCGCCGTGTAGCCCGATTGCCAGTACGTAAGTGGTTTATCAATGAGTGTTTGAATTTGAATACCAATAATGTCACCAATGGCACCAGCCTGAATTAATTCGCGTGCCAACGCATGTGCAGGCGCATAACGCATTTCATAAAATACTCCCAGTGCCAATTTCTGAGCGGCTGCGAGTGAGATTAACATATCAACCTGTTGTATTGAGGTGGCCAGCGGTTTTTCCGTGAACGTGTGTTTGCCAGCTTCCAATGCCTGCATCGTTAAGGGCGCCAAAAGATAATGCGGCACCGCCACATAAACTGCATCCACCTTGGGGTCTGTTACAAGTTCGTTGAAGGTCTCTTTCGCGGGCACCTGAAAACGCTGACTTAAGTCCTGAGCTAAATCTGTGTTGATATCATATACAGAAGCAAGCTCGGCCAAGGAGGAAGCAACAATCGCTTCGCAAACTGGAACAGAGGCGCTCCCGCAGCCGACAATCCCAAAGCGAATGGGTCTCGTTTCAGTCATTGCCTTGACCCTCAATTGCAAGTTCCTCACCATCCAGCCTTCCAATGTAATAGGGGTCGGGATGGAGAAGTTGTGTCCGAGTTGTAAATGCCGCAAGGAAGCCATGCTCTTTTAGCAAGCGAGGGGCGTCTTCAGCCAAACCACCGTATGGATAAGCGAAGGCCCAGGGTTTTGGTTCAAACTGTCCCAGCCACTCCGCCGAAGCTTTTATTTCCGATGCTCTAGTTTCAGCGTTGATCCAGTCGAACCAGGGATGATTACGGCTATGTCCGCCGAAGTGCATGCCTCCGGCAGCCATTTCATGGATTTGTTCAGCATTGAGATAATAGT
>DAINRK010000494.1:0-3869 GCA_036741855.1 Anaerolineales bacterium | reverse complement strand
AAGGCTGCTAACCCACGTAGACCCGACATGGGAAATGTCAGCTCCTTGTCCTTGTGTGGAAATGCTGATGAGTTGCGGCCACGCGTCTCCCCATTCCATCCGCTTGAGATTCACCTCAATTCCCGTTTCACGCTTGAACGAGGTCATTAATCGCACAATCGCTTCGTAGTCATCATTTCCGTCTGGGATCAAAGAAAAATCGATCGTGGTCATGACTGCCTCACTGGGAGGTTTCTGAACGGAGAAATCGTATCCATCATTGTTTTGCGGATTGCGGACGTTACTTCAAATTCACTTGCTTCCATCCCCAGCATTACCGCGCCAAGCACAGGAGGAGCCTTGAGGCGCACAAAGCGGGCTTTAGGCGCGACCTTATGGATGGTTTCTCGCATAGGTGCGATCAACATCTCGCCGCCTTCAAACATGCTTCCGGTCATCACCACATCAAAGGCAAGATTTTCGAATTCAAGCTGGCGTATGACTGCATTTGCCATCTCGCCAAGTTCACAGCCTGCCCAATAGATGAGCTCTCGTGCAACAACATCACCCTGTGTTGCCACGCGAAATACAATGGGAGCAGCCTCTGCACCAAGTGAGAAAACACCTATTGTATAACCGTGGATCAGATCTTCCAGGTCTTTTGCGCCAACATGTTCAACAAACGCATCAGCAAGCTTTGTCATGGGTCCGCGCTTGCTCCAGGCGTAGCCAACCAGCTGCATACAGCGGTGCATAAGTTCCGTCCCACCTGCACCTTCGCCCATCAATACACCATGACCTGTCACGCGCCCTTCACGTTTGCGTTCACGATCCCAGCCGCGACAGTTTGACCCTGTGCCAGAGACAACAACCACACCCCAGCCCTCCTCTGAGCCAACTACCAATCCTGGGACGGAATCATTGACAAATTTATATTTTGCGTTAAGCCCTAGACGATTGATGGCAGCATTTGTATCGTCATATTCGGAGGGCCAGTCGAATCCGGCCACGCCAAAACCGGCTCCCACTATATCAGCTTTAGATAACCCCGCGCCGCGCAGTGCCTGCTCCAATCCGCTGCGCAAGGCTGCGAACATGCCTTCATAGCCAACGGTTTCATGATTGGCAGGTCCGCTTTCACCGAAGCCAAGCGCGCGGCCTGTTTCATCCACGATGAGTGTGTGAGTCTTGGTTGCACCGATATCGACGCCGAGGAAGTAACGCATATTTATATACTTTTATGATACAGGGGCGACCTGTTGGGTCGCCCCTGTCTGAGGTCAGTTCCAAAACTGGGGCAGATGCTCTTTATGCGTTTCAAGCATATCATCGAGCACTGCCTGAACCTTGTCTGCTTTCGGTCCAAGTGGATGGACCAGCAGAGCCTGATAGGCCGCTTCACGGTCTCCGTGGACCGCTGCTTCCACGGTCAGCAATTCATACGCTTTCACTGCAGCGATCAAGCCGAAACAGGATGCAGGCAACGGTTCTGTGGGAATGGGCTTGATACCTGTCCTATTGACAGTTGAGGGAATCTCCAACACCCAATCTGCCGGCCATTCCTTTACGGCTCCGTCATTCTTGATATTTACCACATGAGTCTCGCCCAAATCATTGTAATGTGCGTTCAAAAGTTGTGTGGCGACTGTGGAATAGTAAGCGCCGCCGCGCTTCATCAAATCGGCAGGAGGTTCGTTCAGATTGGGGTCGGCATACTCGCGCAATAAATCCTTTTCGATCTCGATCACTTCTTCGGCCCGGGAGGGCGGCCATGCCTCCTGCGATTTCAACTTTTTATCAGTATGGTAGAAATATTGCAGATAATAATTAGGCATCATGCGTAGCACTTCGATTGTGCGCGGATCCCATTCCGGATGGTCCTCCGCTTTAAGTTCTGCAATAAATCCCTCAATGACCTGAGGCCACACATCTTCGCCATCAATCGTGAAGCCGCGATGCCAGGATAAATGATTCAACCCAAGCGTTTTCAATTCAGCGTGATCCGGGTCAATCTTTTTGCCGGTCGATTCTTCAAGTCCCTCAAGGATTCCCATCTTCGTCGTGATGGGAACATTACATACGCCCACCGCAGGAACATCCGCTGCGTATTTGCTCAATGCCTGAGTAACCAGGCCAGCCGGATTTGTGAAGTTAACTAGTATCGTCCCGGGCTGGGCAACTTCGTTGATATCTTTTGCAATGTTCAAAATGACTGGAATAGTCCGCAAGGCTTTCGCCATCCCGCCTATACCTGTCGTTTCCTGACCGATTAAACCATGCCGAAGACCGAGATACTCATCCCGTCGACGGGCTTCCATATGACCGACGCGCAGTTGCGTAGTTACATAGGATGCATCTTTGACAGCATCACGCTGATTCGACGTGAGGATGACTTTGAATGGCACTCCTTTGGCTTCCACCATGCGCTGAGCAAACCCGCCTACAACTTTTAATCGCTCTTCATCTATATCCACAAGCCAGAGTTCATTGAGCGGAAATTTTTCCAGTCGCGCAAGAAAACCATTGACAAGCTCAGGCGTATATGTCGAGCCACCACCGATGACAGCTACTTTGAGCATATTATTTTTCGACGCCAGTGATCACGATTCCCTGAACGAAGAAACGTTGGGCAACGAAGAACAGAATGACGGGGAGGATGAGAGCCATTAACGCACCAGCCTGGATAAGTTGAGGTTGCGCTCCATAGATACCGTTGAACGAAGAAAGGGCAACCGAAATGGGCCACTTATCACGCGCCGTAGAGAGGTAGATGAGTGGGCCAAAGTAGTCATTCCACGCGAAGACGATATGGAAGACAACAACAGCAATAATTACCGGGTAGGACTGTGGGAGGATGATGGACCACAGAATCCGCAAGGGACTGGCTCCGTCCATCATGGCTGATTCATCCAATTCACGCGGCAACGTCAGGAAGTATTGACGGAAGAGGAAAACGTTATATGCATTCGAGAAGAAATGTGGCAGGATAAGAGGTATCCATGTACCCACCAAGCCGAGTCTTTGCCAGAAAGAATAGGTAGGAATAATGGTAACGGCGCCAGGAAGGAAGATCGTGGAAATAAGAATAATGAATAGGAGGTCCCGGCCAGGAAAGCGGAATCGCGCGAAGCCATAGGCCACCAAAATACATGAAATGACGGTTCCGATCATGGTGATGACCGCGTAGAAGGTTGTGTTACCAAGCAGCTTCAAGTAACCATTTGGGATGGTTTGCCAAACTCTTGCATAGTTTTCCCATGTAGGCGAGAACTGCCAGGGGCGATCCAGTGCGCGCCACGAGACTTTGCAAACGAACGGTTCTTTTCCTGGATCAGATGGATCAATGAAAGTGCTTTCCTGACGGCCCTTCTTAAAGAGCGCGAGATTGGCAGTCGCACTACTGTTCGGATCATAACCCGCACATTTGGAGACAGGAACTGTAAAAACTTCGAGTTTCTTGCCGTCATTTTCAATGAAAGAGGGTTGAGCTGGCCAGATGGGCGCGCCGACAATGGAAATTTGATCCTGTGTTTTGAGTGAGGTAAAGATCATGAAAGCAAACGGAGATAGAAAAACACCCAGCAAACCTACTGCCAAAGCAGTAAAGAACGTCGCGCTGATCCCTTTACGAACATTTTTGTTCATGGATGCCTCCATTACGAGCGGGTTTCGCCCGCGTAATAAACCCAGTACTTGGCGGTGGCAAATAAAGTGATGGTGACTGCCAGGATGACGAGGAACAAAAACCATGCCAGAGTTGACCCATAAGACATATTCTGAAAGGTAAAGAAAGTCTTATAGAGATAAAGATTGTAAAACATCGTTGCACCACCAGGACGCCCAGTGCCACTGTTAACGACAAGCGGCACGAGAAAGTACTGGAACAGGCC
>DAINRK010000493.1:0-3876 GCA_036741855.1 Anaerolineales bacterium | reverse complement strand
AAGAGTCCGCAGTGCAGGGAACCAAAATATTCCGAGAAAGATAGGAATCACGCCGACATATAGGCCGATGAGTGTGAAACCCCAGAAGGTGCCGCCAGTTGGCTGAGGCGTTACAAATGCGACAGGGATATCCACACCAAATGCAATTGCGTTCGTAGTAAAGACCGTGATGCCATACGCTTCGCCATCCGACCATGGATAATTAATGTGAATCACGGCCCGTCCCAGACGCGGGATGCTTGTGTCTGGCGTGACAGTGAACGGCATGATAGCTTCGTTGATCGCGAGTTGTGCAATGGTTAGCTCTTCGGGTCCCGTATTGCGGACCTGAAGCTCAATAAGATTTCGCTTGAGGATATAACGCTCGATGCTTAGGTCTTCCACCGGCGCAGCGGATCGGAGATCCAGACCTCCGCCCGTAGTAAGGAAAAGCGCGATTACCCCAGCGAGGAGAACGATCGGGACGAGAAGCAGGAGGAGGGTCCTGAAAGTGAAACGAGAGGGTTGAGTCGTTTGCTGAGTCATGATGTGCCTCTATTCTGTCACTTCGAACATGCCGTTCCAGCCAAGTTCTGCAAACTCTGTCACATGAGCATGGAACATGTACATTCCAGGATATTTGTAAGTGAATTCAAGGATGCCGCGTTGTGCCTGTCCTTGGATGATCGTATCTGTGAATTCGGACGGTGTAAGGCTTGTGCCAGTGGGGTAGTATTGGAAAAAGTTGGCATGAAGATGGAAGGAATTGATCAAGTCAAATTCGAGAATGTTGACCAAAAATATCCGAATTAATTCGCCGACTTTAATTTGAATCGGATGGTTTTGAAAATGAAATGGAATGGCGTTCACGGCGTAAAAATCATTCGCATCATCGAAATCCACATCGAAGCCACTCATCACCATGATGAACTCATGGTCAACCGGTGGGCGGCCTTCCTTTGGATCAACGATGAAGGCGCCATAGAGTCCTTTTGCGATGTGACGTGCAAGAGGGAAGGCGTGACAGTGATATAGATGCAAGCCGAACGGCTCCGCGTCGAACTCATAGACGAATGAGTCACCCGGTTGCACGTTTCCTCCTGGTCCCGAACCAGGGACACCATCCATCGCGCCGGGGTGAAAGCCGTGGAAGTGCATTGTGTGCGGGTGGTTGCTCCCATTGCTGAAATGGATGCGAATCCGATCACCTTCGGTCGCCCGAAGTGTGGGACCGGGGATGCGGCCGTTGTACGTCCATGCCGGATATTCGATACCCGGAACAACTTCAATATTCTTATTAAGAGAAGTGATTTTGTATTCACGTAAAGTTTGCCCGTTTGGCAAAGTGGAGACTTCCCCTTCATCGAAATCTGTCAGTAGGTCCGTTGGATTAAAGCCGTTTTTTTCATGGTCCACTTCGCCAACAGTACCAGGCAAGGTACCATCATGGCCGTCATGTTGCAGGGCCGGAGCAGCAAGAATTTTGCTTTCATGTTTGCTGTGATCCGGAGCCGTCTTCGTGAGAGCATTTGCTCCGACCGCGCCCAGCACTGTCAGCCCGCCTGCTTTTAGAAAGTCTCTTCTCGTAATTTTAGCGCTCATAATATTCTCCGCAATGCATAACTAAAGTGAAATTTAGGCTTACCTAAATATTTTAGACGATAAAATTAGCCGCGTCAAGGGTCGCGGCAAAGTGACTTTCCAGATTGTCAGGTCTGGCGAGGGTGTAACACCTGCCACGGCGGGCGGTTCCAGGGGATGTCGTCAGGTGCAAGTGTTAGTAATTGGAAATAGAATTGAAGCGCGACCTTACTTCCTCGGTCTCAACCATCTCCCTCCTGCGATCAACGATATTACTACGAAGGCAATTGCAATCCATGTGAACGCGGTTTGATCTGTAGCAATACCGATTGCAAGAAATGCGAGCCCGAGAATCAGGAACACCGAAGTATAGCGACGAATAGGTTTTTGTTTTGTCATTTTGTAATTGAAATAGAAATGCTTCAATCAGTTCATTATATATGAATATGGACAGAACCTATTCATTCCATGAAAAAAATTTAATATTCAAAACATTGTCATCACTTGAGTTTGTGTCATAATAAGTAATGGAAAATGTAATGATGGAATGTGACGCGGATGGTCATGCAGGATTTCTTGACAGAATCTTTCGCGCCGCGGTGATTCGAAATAAAGCAGGAATGCCAACTGCAAACTCCAAATCGAGGTGAATAATGCGTATTTGTGTTCTCTCTGACGAAGAAATTACAGATTTCAACCCTACTCCCTTTATGCAGGGATATGACTGGGAAATGGTCACAATGACAGATCCTGTTTTGGATGTTCTACGCTCGCTGGATGAACGCAAGGAGTTTGATATTTACCTAAACCTTTGCGAGGGATATGAAAATGATGATAGTGACGGAGATCAAGACTACCAAGGTGTAGATGTTGTAGAGGCACTTGAAGAACTTAATCTGCCATTCACAGGAGCAAATTCAAAGTTCTTTGACCCCAGTCGTGAGGAGATGCAGGCAGCGGCTGAAGCAGCCGCTGTCAGTTTTGTCAAAGGGTATCAAGTAAAAAGCGTAGAAGAAGCTGAACGACTGGCTAAAAATCTGCGATATCCCATTATGGTCAAGCATCCAAAGAGCTATGGAAGCACTGGAATGTTCCGCGAGTCGCGCGTGGATACGCCGGAACAGTTGGCTCCACAGATCCAACGCGTCTGCACTGAATTTGGCGCAGCGCGCATGGAGGAATTTATTGTTGGGAAAGAATTCAACGTTCTGATTGTGGATAACCCTGATGATTTTAGTAATCCCATCGCATATCCTCCCGCAGAACTTGTCTTTCCACCTGGCGAAGAGTTTTGGCATACAGATGTTAAATGGAATTACGATGTGCCTTTTGATTTCAAACGGGTGACTGATCCTGACCTGATCTCGCGATTACAGGATATTGCACGGGGAATGTATCAGGCAATGGATGGGAATGGTTATGGGCGGTGTGACATTCGCATGAATGACAAAGGTGAGTTGTTTATACTGGAGATCAACCCCAACGGTGGAATCATGTTCAAACCTGAGGAATATGGCCCGGCAGATTATATGATCTTGTATGACCCGGGGGGCTACAAAGTGTTCTTTGACCGGATGTTTCAGGCTGGGCTTGCGCGCCACCAGATGCGCACAGCCGCACGATAGCTCTATGTGAGCAGGCCACTGATTTCTTTTGTTCGTTCCGCAATAGAAGACGCAGTTTCAAGAGTCACTGCGTCTTCTATTTTTTCTGCACCGATCATCATGCCTTCGGCTTCTGCCAGGGCGGCATAGATTTTGCGCATTAATCGTTTTGATTCGCTGGGCGCCTGCCCGATCGCGACAAGTGTTTTGTCAATTTGGATGGTATGTTGTGTAATGTGCGCATCGAACCGATGCAATCTGTGATGGATGGGGAAACGAGTCTCCTCCCAAAACGTGGATGGCCAATCGAGTTCTGAATCAGTAATGTGGCTGAATTCATTTGTGATCTCTGGATGAAACGTTCGGTGATACGCTAACATTCCTTCCAATGCACCCGTGAGAAGTGCATCATGTTCCGCTACGCTCATGCCTACGAGACGAATTGCATCTTCGTCGGACATTCCTTGTGGCGACCACGTCCCCACGCGGTGTTTTTCCAATGCATACCGAACTGTGACTGTAAAGTTGATCTCAGCACTGAGAATATGTGCATAGACTCTTCTTACGGGCCATGCACCTTCCGCGGGAGCACGATCCGCATCATCAGTAGATAAACCGAAAAGCGCGGCTTGCAAATCCATATATGCGGAATGGTATTGGGCGAGAATATGCTGGGCAGGAGTCGGCTTGGAGCGTAGCGTGGAAAGATTTA
>DAINRK010000492.1:0-3887 GCA_036741855.1 Anaerolineales bacterium | reverse complement strand
ACATTTTAGCCACGGTGATCTATTGCACAAAATGGTACAGCTTAAATCTGTACACCATGAGCTGGGAGTCCGGAACAGTAGACGGGTCCACTACTGCTTGCCAGTCAGGTAGGCAATTCACGGACACACGTGCTTTTCAATGGATCCTTGAACATGAGGATGGCTTCGATGTCTCTAATCTGAGCCACTTAGACGTTGAAAAAATTAAGATCCATGAACCTAACACTCGCTAGCCCAGTCCTCACTGTTGTAATACCCGTGTATAACGAAGGTGAGATCTTGCCTTCATTTGCGCCCTCGCTCATTGAATTTTGTCACAAAAAAGACTGGAAGATCATTTTTGTCAATGACGGATCATGTGATGAGTCAAGGCAAATTCTTGATGGACTTGATCCTTCATCTAACCTACGTGTGATTCATCACAAAGTCAATCGAGGGTATGGCGGCGCGCTCAAAACCGGCATCAGCCACGTGACGACGCCTTTTCTTGTGACATTAGATGGTGATGGACAGCACTGTCTGGAGGATGTGGAAAGAATCTTCCAATTTGCAATCGAAAGCGATGCCGATATGGTTGTAGGCAAGCGTGATGAGCGAGGTGCATCGGGCGCCTATCGGACCTTTGGAAAGTTCCTCATCCGTTCTTTTACCAAAATCTTAATGCCTCTTCCCATTGCAGACCTCAACTCGGGTTTCAAGTTTTACCGAACCGAATTGGTCAAAAGATATATGACGGTATGTCCAGATTCGATGGCATTCAGTGACGTGATTACACTGGTATTTTTGAGCGAACGCAATCTGGTCCTCGAATATCCAATTCAGGTATTACCACGCCAGGCCGGTCAGAGCATGATTAACACCTTTACTGCTTTTGAAACTGTGATTCAAGTGCTCAATATTGCCTTAATGTTCAATCCCTTAAAGCTATTCTTGCCTATATCCGCGTTATGTATACTCACTGGCTTCGGTTGGGGTATCCCATTTGTCCTATTGGGTCGTGGGGTGAGCGTCGGCGCAATGCTGGCCATTGTGAGTGGTCTCCTTTTCTTTGTATTAGGGTTGATTGCCAGTCAATTATCCGCGATTCGCATGGAACGATTGCGTGATCTCCCCAGAATTGATCGCCGAAGCCATCTCGATATATAAGAGTTTTTCAGTGTATAAAACGGCGTACCTCTTCACTCAAAAATATAGTACAGTCAATGAGAACCTGAAGAAGGTTCGGCTACTTTTTCGTCTACTGGCAATTGGTCTTGGCATGTTGCATGTTTATGCCGCCATTACAAGGCAGTCCATGAATGCCGACGGCATCAGTTACCTGGATATTGGAGATGCCTATTTTCGCGCGGATTGGGGAACTGCCATCAACGCTGTCTGGAGTCCGCTTTACTCGTGGATTCTTGGCTTCGTCAATTATGTTTTCCGGCCATCGATGGCTTGGGAATTCCCAACCGTGCACATCGTCAATTTCCTCATTTACCTGGCTGCGCTGACCAGCTTCGAGTTCATGTGGAGGAACGTTCGACGCACATCCACAGATGTATATGTAATTCCCGAGCCCTTTTGGTGGGCACTGGGATATTTGTTGTTTATATGGACATCTCTGAGTCTGATCGAGATCTGGGCTGTGACACCCGATATGCTGATGGCAATGTTTGTATTACTCGCCGCAGGACTCATTGCAAAGATCCGCTCGGGAGATGACAGGCTGCGCCTCTTTCTAAGCCTGGGCCTAGTCCTGGGCCTTGGATATTTATCCAAAACCTTTATGTTTTCGACTGCAATGATCTTTCTGTTGCTTGCCTGGCTGGTGCAGGATTGGACCTGGAGCTCATTCAAAAAGACCTTGCCAACGATCGTAGTGTTTATGCTCATTAGCCTGCCTTTTGTTGCGATCATCTCTGCTGCCAAAGGCGAATTCACAATTGGTGAAGCTGGCACCGTAACATATGTGCGGCATGTGCTGCGGATTCCATATCCACACTGGCAGGGCGACCCAGACCGGAACATTCTTCCCACCCACCGATCGCAGGTCATACATCAAACACCAGCCGTTTATGAATTTGGCGAACCCATCGGCGGGACATATCCGATTGCGTTGGATCCATCCTATTGGTACGAAGGAATTGATGCTCCAATCACCATCGGCGATCTGACAAAACCGCTGCTTGCAAGCCTCGTGCATTATCTTGAACTGTTCTTCCAAAAGCAAGGAACGCTCGTTGCTTGCGTGCTTGTCCTGTATATCGTGGGACAGCGCAGCAAAATGGCACTGCCAGACCTCCTTCGTCAATGGGCATTGGTTATTCCGGCCGTTATTGCATTTGGTTTGTACGCTTTGATCCTGGTCGAAGATCGATATGTGGGTATTTTCATCCTGCTCTTCTGGGCAGATATACTTGCGAATATCCGTCTGCCTGAAATGCCAGAAAGCCAACTCTGGTTTAAGGTGCTAGGCTCCATAGCAGCACTTGGGTTGCTGGCAAATATTATTCTCTTCAATCTGGTTGGTTTCGCAGAGTTGAATCAAGCCGCGGCTTCGGGTTTTGCTGAACCTTCTGCCCCCGCTGCTGGGCCGCTTGCGGTTGCAGAAACCCTTCAAGCTTTGGGTATTCAGCCTGGCGATAGAGTCGGTGTGATCGGATATGCCTATGATTCTTTCTGGGCGCGGTTGGCAAAGGTCCGCATCACAACGGAACTGCTCGATACAGACGCTGAAGAACTCTGGCGCGGAAACGATGCACTTCAACAAAGTGTGCTGCAATCATTTGCCGATGCAGGCGCAAAAGCGATCGTCGCCGAGCATGTACCTCAATATGCTGATGTATCGGGCTGGCACAGGGTTGGTGATAGTAATTTCTATGTTTACGCATTCTTGCAGCGATAACATCGATACCATTGATAGTCTGGCTCAGAGATTCGGGTTCAATTTGCTATCAAAAATTGCTCCACCTGATCAGGAACATCAAAATGCGCCGATTCTATAATTCTGCCGCGATCGTAGTTCTGAACACTCTTCTGCTGCTTATGGTTGTAGAACTTATGAGCACCGGGGTTGTTAAAATTATCGATCTTCCAGCTTCCAGAAAATTTATTGCAAGGATCACTGGTCAACCGAATGACGTGATACTCTATTATCAAGGATTATCGTATTACACAGAGCAAGATTGGAGTCCTCGTTACTGGAAAGAGTTCAAACTAGCCTTGAGAAAAAGCTATTCGCCTTATGTGATCTGGCAAGGCACTCCTTTTGAGGGAACTTTGCTCAATATCGATCCATCTGGATTGCGCCATACTCCTGCGGCTGAATGTGGACCCGATGCTTACAAAGTTTACGTTTTTGGTGGTTCAGCCATTTGGGGTTGGGGCGCTCCAGATGAGAGTACGATTCCTGCACTGTTACAAGCGGGGCTTCAATCAAAACTGGGAGGGCCAGTTTGTGTCATGAATTATGGTGAGAACGCCTATGTCTCAACACAAGGGTTAATTCATCTCACGCTTTTGCTGGAGTCCGGTGATGTTCCAGATGTGGTCATCTTTTATGATGGGGTAAATGATGTACTGTCAGCCGGCCAATCTGGAATGCCAATCGTACACCAAAACCTGAGTGACATCTCCAGCCTGTTCGAAGACCATCAAGCCCCGATCATCAGTTTATTTCGATCTTCTAATTCATATCAGTTGCTTCAAATGGTGTTATCTCAGATTCCGATCTCGGTGGAGAGCGAGGCTCCGCAATTTCAGTATGATCCCGACCTTCTTTCTGATCAGGTCGCTAAGGCATATCTCAATAACTATGAAATTGTGAGTTCATTGGCAGATAAATATCATTTTGATTTTTACTTCCTCTGGCAGCCGCATATTCTAATAGGCCACAAACGTTTATC
>DAINRK010000491.1:0-3896 GCA_036741855.1 Anaerolineales bacterium | reverse complement strand
CCGAGTGGCTGGTCCAGGTGGTACCTCCATCCGGAGAGTATGCCACTCGTTCCGACGTTACGATCGGGATCCCGTTCGTGCTTTGCACCACTACCGGACCGTTGTTTAGATTTGGGAAGCTTGGTTTTGTACTTTCATTCTTGTAGAGGGAATAGTTACCTTCCAATTCGCCACCAATATGAACCTCCACATCTGCTGCCTTATTTATTGTATAGGTCGCGCCAAAGGTAAAGTTTCCATTGCCAATACCACTCCCTCCCAGTAGCTGGTTGCTTGTATCTGCGATGCTGTCATCGTCGATGATGTTCAAGCGAATGGTCCCGTTGCCTAGACCGGTATTTACCGTGACCGTGTAGGTAGAACCCGAACCGGACACATTTGTGATTGATACGCCACTAAGACTGCCTGTGGTCGTCAGGGCAAAGTCAGCCTGATTAACTCCGGTAACCACCTTTGAGAAGTTAACTCTAAAGTTCACACTAGCTGCATCTGTCGGATTTGAATCTGCAAGGACTATACTGCTCACAAAAGGATAATCATACGGAATGGCTACGACACCATCCAATACATTGCTATCTATGTTCAGGGTTAAGCTTCCCCAGGTTTCATCATGATCCCCTTCATACTGTCGGATGCGCTGGTGGTTCGACCATGCCGTGTTCGGAAGACAACTCCCAAGATTCCAAACACTGGCGTTAGGATCGTAGTAACCTTCTCCTAAGTTGTGATACCACCTTGCGGGCCAAATGACATCTGGCACGTGGGTGATGTTTAGAAAATCGCTCAGGCCTGTATTACATAATGTAGAACCATAAACACCCGCCAGACTTCCGCGCGTCCGAATTTGTGAGACCCATCCATTCATAAAGGCGTTGACTGCAGCACGACAAGAGGTACCGGTCCCATAATTTTCCATATCATAGTAAACGACAGAGCCGGTCTTTGCTGGACCTGTTAAGGCAAGCTCGGCCAGTCGTTCCACAGCCAGGTTTGCTTCGGTGACTCCCTCCTGATATGCAATAGTCACATCACTGCTCATCCGTGATAGAAATCCGGTGCAAGGAGCTTGTGGTCCCACCCAAGTGGGGAAAAACTTCCAACCCTGTTGGTATAACAAGAAAAGATAGGAGGAGATCAACGCATGATTGTCACAAGCACGATTGGACCCTCCGATATACAGATTTACTGATTGATAAGGACTATGGACGGACCAGGTCTGCATCTGCGATAAGGTGGGAATTTCACAGCGATCAAATCCCTGCCCAATAAGTGTCATTGTATTTTCATCACTTGCAACCGCCGTGACTGTTGTATTCGCCGCATTATCAGAGGCACTTATAGATGCGCGATTCACACGCGTTATTGGAAGGTTAATAGGTCGCCAGGTGGCTCCACCATCTGAGGTCTGTAACAAACGGGTAGTGGAAGAACAGGAAACGGAAGCCTTCCCAAGGTCCGCTAAAGAGTCGGTGACACATCTCGAGTCAATCGATTTTCCCCATCCCGCGTCCAGTGAAACCATATCCAACTCAACAATTGAAGCAGAAAGGCCGTCTGTATTTTCAAGTCGGACGAGATTGCCGTTTGTCATGTGTACAATAGATTTCGTTCCCGGGATAACAGCCACAAAATTTTGCGCATCGAGAAGCGAGAGTCCTATCACGCCCGGCTGAACATCCATTTTTGCTTGATCAGAGAGTAACCACTGGTCAGAAGAATTCTCGCGTGTATAAACGTTCAGGGAGTTCTCAGCTCCCTGCCCCGTCATCACAAGTAGACCCTGACCTCCAGAAGTAACAGGCAGATAAATTGCGGTCTGAACATCCAGGGAAATGCCACCGGGCCCAACGTTTTTCCAGGTTGCCCCACCATCCTGTGTATTAAACAATTGGTCATTGGCCGGTCCGCCTGAAGCCCAGCCTGTGAATCGATCGCTAAAATATGTATCGTCAGCGACGGGTAAAGTAAAGCGGCTCCAACTTTTTCCACCGTCAGAGGTGGTGAATAGTGTGCCAAGGCTAAAGTTGGAACTACTCGTTTGTTTGACAGAGATCCAGCCGTTCTGAGAATCGAACCATCCCATTTCTGCCTTCTCTGCATAAGAAGCAATCTCTCCGGATTCAAAAAGCGACAGTGCGCGTGTTTGCCAGGACACACCGCCATCATTGGTTTGAGAAAGTTGGAAGCGCACACCGCCGTTAGTTTCGGAAGTAGTCGCTAATAACCAACCCCGATCGCCATCAATAAATTGAATGTCCTGAACGGATGTATCTACTGGAATGGATGGACCGATCTCTGTCCAGCTTTGCCCCGCGTCCGAAGTCCAGAAGAGTTGCTGGTCCGACAGCACCCAACCGGATGATTCTGTCATCCTATCGAATTGCTCCAGTTGGATTTGGCTCTCGCCCTGCGCTAGAGGTGCGGGACTTGATCGAAAACCAGACAAAACCAGTATGAAGGTGAATATCAGAATCAAATTGTTTAGTTTCGACATGTCAGGGTCAGGTTTTACCGGCCTTTGCGCGTGAGATGGATAGCCCAAGATTACCATTGCGTGCGCCATTTCAATCATGGCAGTATCATATTCATTTGAGTTTAATCCTTATTGGGTGACGAACCATCGCTTTTGCCGATGTTTCCGCGGTTGGGTAATTTGCCTGTAAATGCCTTGGGAATACTCATTCCATTAATGAGCGCTGGATGCCCAAAAACCGAAGTTGTTGGCGTTTATACGATTAACAGACTGTATAAACATCAGTCGGACGCCTGAATTGTCAGGTTTCTCAATAAGTCACGACGCAAGGAGTAACGTATGACCACCACAGAATCAAATCTTATGGCTGTCCTGGAACCAAGAGAAGAATCAAAAGAGGCAACAAACAACCACGGCTCTACAATTAGCCACGATCAACTTCGATTGGTTGTGGGGTTCGTCGCATTTGCTCTGCCGTTGCTTGTCAAGAACAAGTCGTCCGTTCTGTTGACATCCATTAGCGCGTCCTATCACACTGAGGCTCACGACATCTTTGTTGGATCCTTGTTTGTGATTGCTACTGTTTTCTTCGCTTACAACGGTCATGGATCTATTTGGGAGTTAGTGATAAGCAAATTGGGGGCGCTGGCTGCTGCATGTGCTGCAATCTATCCGACTGCCTGTGACACTTGTTCGTCAGACATTAAATCCCAGGTCCATGGCATCGCCGCATTTATTTTGTTTGCGTCCATCGTATATTTTTGCTTTGGCCCCTTCAGCAAAGCCGCCAAAGAAAAGATGGACAAGGCACTAAAAGCACTAGAAGAAGCAAAACAAAAAGCAGAAGCAGGAAAACAAAAAGCCGCGCAAAAAGCCACGAATGAAGCGCGCGAAAGGCTTATGGTGTATTGGATTTGCGGGTCGGTATCCGCGATTTGTATGCTGATCATAGCTGCAGCGAATTTCATGCTTCCGGTCGAAACAAGCCGGGCCTTGCAAATCACGTATCGAGGGGAATATGTTGCTATGTGGGCGTTTGGCATTGCCTGGTTGGTCGCGGGAAAAATTATTACATGGGTTCGTGGCAAGCTTACATTCAAGATTTGATGCCAAAATTATCTGAAATTTGATATATCACCGACAATGCAATCTCTCCGAAGCTGACAAACACATTGCAAGCCCGTATCCTAAAACATAAACTACCCAGATTATGAGCCTAGATCTGGGCAGCCTTTATTTATTATCGTGTCCTGATTAATGTGATTCTATGGAACTCCAAATCTCAATTGAGTATTCAAGTCTACATTGTTGTACCAGGGGAAGTAATAGGAGGTGGTGAGCTGGGATTGCGGCAAGCCCATCATCTCGGCAAAACTGGTCCAGGTGACACCTCCATCCGGAGTGTAGGCCACTCGCAGGGAAG
>DAINRK010000490.1:0-3897 GCA_036741855.1 Anaerolineales bacterium | reverse complement strand
TTGGAATTAATCCATACGATCGGACTTTGTGGGTTGGTGTCGATGGAAAAGTAAGCAGGTACGATGATAATGGAAAAGTTTTAGGACAACAGCCGGGTTTCAACGAACCGCAATCAATTGCCTTTGCCAAAAACGAAAACGATTTGGTGACAGAAATTGAGTGCACGATTTCTTTTTATTCAGATAGATTCTCGAAATGAAAACCAATCCCCTGCCTTGACCTCGCGCACAGGTGACCCGATGAGTCAGTCTTTGCGGCGTATGGGTGGAAATCTGATTTGAGCGATGAGGAGATTCTCGAGAGGTTGCTGGCGTTGAACTTGGAGAGGGCTAAGTAAATAAATGTGGCGAATGCAGAAAATCTGGTGATTCTATGACCAAATAGGGAACAGCCCGCAATTTTGCAGCAAGCATTAAAATTTGAAATGAGTGGCGAAACGGATTTACCACATAAGGGAATTGACCCTGTGGGCATAGGGAAAAACCTAATAGACACACTTCTTTATCTTCATTAGAATTTACTAGAAACTATCTATACCAACTCTTTTGCGGGGACCGTGCACATGGTGCAATAGCAAATTGATTTGCTGCTGCACTTCGAGAAACCAGGTTCATAAAAATAACATCATGATACGTGTTGCGATTACGGAAGATCATCCACAAGTGCGAGCTGCTCTTCGCTTGTTGTTGAGCTTATCCAAAGATATAGAGCTCATTTGTGAAACAGACAATGGCCAGGAGGCAGTAAATTGTGTCAAACGCCTTCAGCCTGATATTTTAGTGATGGCTATTCATCTGCCTCTATTGGATGGGTTTGAAGCTACGAAGCAGATTACCGACTTACCGGTTTCCACACGCGTGATTTTGATGTCTGTGGATATCGGAAGTAATATAGTCATGGAAGCGACTGGAGTTGGTGCACGAGGTTTTGTACCGAAAGACGATGCGGCGAAGCAGTTGCTGCCAGCGATTGAAGCCGTTCAGCGAGGGGAAACCTTCTTCGTAGAATAGCGATGATCAGTATTGGTTGCATCTTTTTCTTTCCTTCAAATGGTGTGAATGTGCCGGCAAAATAAAAAAGGATCGTTGGGGGCCATGTGCTGAAGAGGATCTTGATTGGGCGAATAAGTGGGACAATTAGATGAGTCCCTTTCCCCATTTATCATCAATTACAATATTGTCCAGGATGAACATTGGCGTCGACCACATTTCAACCTTGCTTCTCATCGCCGCGACTGTGGCAGTGCGGCGGCTGAAAGTCCAGTCAGTTCTCAGGTATGTGCTCATTACCGGCGTTGCCTTTTCCTCCTGCACGGTTGATCTAAGTCAACCTACAGCAGTACCTCCACCTTCACAGGTTGCAACTGTTCCTACAGCCATATCATCAACTGCCTTACCTGCAGGTAACTCGACTACAAATACAGCCTCTGCCATTCCCACGACAACCGTCCCTGTCACATGGGGCAATTTGAATCTATCCGGGAAGCTGATCTATACGAGTGCGAATTTTCAAGGTCAGTCCATATTCATTGATATTCGATCACTTGATCTTAGGACAGGGGATATATCCACAATCTTTCAAACTCCGGATGGCGGTTGGATCGATGCGGTAACGGTTTCACCTGATAGCCAGCAGTTGGTTCTCTCCTACCTTCCGCCGGGCAATGTCCCATACGGAAATCAGAAAGCTCTGTACATCATGCCGCTGGATGGCTCCGCATTCCCGCAATTGTTATTTACCCCGCCATCTCTTGAAGATAATTATTCGCAGCCTGAGTGGTCGCCTGATGGAGGGTATGTTTATTTTACGCATTTCAAAAATCAATCAGCCCTCTTTGATATGGAGCGGATGCCCTATCCGAATGGAACCCCGCAAACGCTGGCATACAATGCCTCCTGGCCAAGGGTTTCAAATGACGGTCAACACGTTGTCTATGTTTGGATCGACACTGGGACCGGCGTGAACCGGCTCTATCTTGCCAATGCCGATGGGTCGGATTCTCATCAGATCCCTTTATCAGGTTCTCTCGTTCCAAATGTGATCGATGCACCGATGTTTTCAGCGGATGATCAGTCTATACTTTTCAGTGCGCCAAATGTAGGGCAATCTTCCCTCCCTCGCGTATTGCTCCCATTACTACATGTAATAGAGGTCGTGGCAGATGGCTCGATTCCCTCTGATTGGTGGTCTGTACCGTTGGCTGGAGGCGAACCTGACCAACTGACCAATATCCAGGCCTCATCCCTGTTCGGGAGCTTTTCACCCGATAAGAAATATATCGCTGTTTATAGTGCAGATGGAATTTTTATGATGCGGCCAGATGGGAGTGAGTTGACATCGATCATAGATGATGTTGGGCAAATATCTGGCACAGTCAGCTGGATACCCTGATAAACTTTTGGGAAGAAAAGGATTCAGAATGATCGAGATGCGTTTTCTGCGCTGGTCAGTTATTTTCGCTCTGGTGATATCAGGTTGTTCAATCGAAGTTGCTCAACCCTCTGTGCAAACGCCTGATTCGATCATGACAAATCCCGGGACGAGTGCTACTAATGATACAACTCAAATACCTGTCACATGGTCCAGTCTGAATTTAACCGGGAAACTGATCTATAGCATGGGTGCCATCGAAAAGGACGTCTATGTCATACGAGTTCTGAGCCTTGATCTGCAGACAGGTCAAGGAACCACCATATATCAGGCCCCGAGTGGGGCCTGGGTGTATTACGTCTCAGTTTCTCCGGATGGCGAACAACTTGTTATGTCCTTCTCGCCACCCCCTGGCACTGATCCTGAGGTAGTTCAGGCTCTATACGTCATGCCCATTGATGGCTCCAGGCCACCGCAGCTATTGTTCAAGCCACAGATCAGAGAAGATCAATATACACAAGCCGAATGGTCTCCTGATGGGAAATATATTTACTATACTCACGTGAATTACCAGTTCCCTATTGACCCAAATCGGGTTTATCCACTTTATCAGATCTTTCGGATGGAATACCCGGGCGGTCAGCCGCAACTCATTGCAGAAGAAGCGTATTGGCCCCGCTTATCATCCGATTCAACACGCTTAACGTATATCTCCATCGACCCCTTATCTATTAAGCAACAACTGATCATAGCCGACGCTGATGGAGGAAACGCCCAAGAAGTTAGCTTATCCGGATCATATATTCCAGACATAAAGGATGCACCCATTTTTTCTCCGGATGAAGTATCCATTCTATTCAGTGCGGCAGTCCCAACTCAATCTCGCCAGCCTACCTGGTTTGAAAATTTAATGGGAATGCGCCTTGCCAGAGCGAATGGTAGTGTCCCTTCTGATTGGTGGTCAGTGCCTATCAATGGAGGGGAGCTCACCAGACTAACCCATATTCAGGCTCCAAGTCTGTATGCCAGTCTCTCACCTGACCATAGACATGTTGTAAGTTTTAGCGGAGCTGGCGTATTCGTTATGAATGTAGATGGCTCAGAGTTGACCATATTGCTGCCCAACCCGGATCAATTCATTGGCACAGTCCAATGGATACCTTAAAATGAAGAAGACTTCTACAGCTTGGAATTAATGGAAGCCTACCTTCCCGATATTGGGAAGGGAGATTGTTTATTTGGTGGAACTAGGCCAGGTGGCCCTATGTTCCATATCGTCTCTTAATATCCAGCTATTGGCTGACTATCGTGATGCTGGCGGGCGACAACCTGCTTGGTACGTGTGCTGACCCATCTCATGGGCCCGGAACGCGTGCTGCTCTTGGCAACTGGTCTACGTTCATCAGCAAGTTCACGCCATAGAGGCAAAGACTTTTGAAAATTCCGTCTGGCCAAAAAATGAAATTTGCTACCATAACAGGATCGCTTCCACACAATCAATAATAAGAGGAGCGAGGCTACATGCC
>DAINRK010000489.1:0-3908 GCA_036741855.1 Anaerolineales bacterium | reverse complement strand
AAGCTGCACTGAACGGCGCGCTCAACTTTTCCGTGCTGGATGGCTGGTGGCGCGAATCATATAATGGAGAAAATGGATGGGCGATTGGCGAAGACAAGGAAATGGAATCTCAGAGCGTCCAGGATGCACAGGACGCTGAGAGTTTATATAACACGCTGGAAAATGAGATCATCCCATTGTTTTACGACCGCCATCAGGACGAGATCTCTCACAAATGGATTGCTCGTATGAAAGAGTCCATGAAGACGAATATTCCACAATTCTCCACCAGACGAATGGTCAAGGAATATGTGGAAAAGTTGTATCTAAAAGCATTATCATCGCCTTCTCCTAATGGAAGACGAAAAGCGTAAGAGTGAATATATGATTAAATGCTCTCGTCGCCGTTCCCGGCGGCGAGGACGCCGCCTGGAGCAATCATGATCCCAGAAATCACTGTGACGGACCTTTCTGAAAAACTACAGTCCCAAGACTTATTCATCCTGTTGGACGTGCGCGAACCCATGGAGCTAGATCTAGCCGAAATAACGGATAGCAGGCTGGAGGTCACGCCGATGAGTCAATTAGCGCAGGTTGGCATCGAGGCACTTTCTGAAGCTGCGCGTCAGAAAGATTCCGTGATCTATGTAATGTGTCATCATGGAAATCGCAGTGCGCAGGTCACTGCCTGGCTGGCACAACAGGGTTGGACAAATGTGTTCAACGTGCGCGGCGGCATTCATGAATTTGCGCGAAGCATTGATAATACAATTGGATTTTATTAGATCAATATATCGATAAAACAAAATGCGCGAGATATTCAACCTCGCGCATTTTATTTTTTGTAATTAACTAACGCTGTGGATGCTTGTCAAACACAAACTCACCGTTCCGATAGAACAGCTCACCGTCCACAAGGATTTCGGAATCCGTTCGCAAGTCGCAAATCATATCCCAATGAATGGCGGACTTGTTATGTGAACCCGTTTCGGGATAACCAGCTCCAAGAGCCATGTGGAATGTGCCGCCGATCTTTTCGTCGAACAGGATATTCCCAGTGAACTTGTCGATATCAAAATTCGTGCCGATGGCATATTCGCCGAGGAAACGCGAACCTGAATCAGACTCCAGCATCTTGATCAAATAATCCTGATTCTTTTCAGCTTTGGCCTGTTCCACACGGCCGCGGACAAAGGTTAACTCCGCGCCTTCGACCGCCACTCCACCATAGATCGCTGGATATGTGAATTTCACCCAGCCGTTTACGGAATCTTCCACGGGTCCCGTGAAGATCTCGCCATCTGGCATGTTGTATAAACCGGTGGAATTCATGAATTTTCGTCCCTTGATGGAGAGTGTCAGGTCAACATTGGGTCCGCGCATCACGATCTGATTCTTGTTTGCAAGAAAGTCAATCGCTTTTTGTTGACCTGCTGAGGTGCTATTCCAGTAGGCGATGGGGTCAGCCTCATGCGCGTGGACGGCGGTAAAAACAAAGTCTTCATAATCTTTCAGGCTCATACTAGCATCTTGTGCATACGCATCAGTGGGGTAGAGGGTGGTAACCCACTTGAACGCGCCCTCCGCGCCGCGCCGCATCTGTGATTCTGTGATTACGCTGGTTGCCTTTCCACGTCGCTGGGCTTTGACTGGATCAATTCTGGTCGTTGCGCGCGTATTCGTGGCTGAATGGATACGGATCCGGCTCTCGAAGTGGTCATAAGCGAGCTTGTAAAATGTAGGCACAAAGTCGAGCTGTGACTCTTTTGCATAGGTCAGATATAGATCATCCTGAATGAACGGAACCATGCCAGGAAAGGAAATCATTGGATGCGGATGACCGCCTTTTTCAAGGATCTGGATGTATAACTCGCGCACCAGCGGCTCGGCAGCGGTCGTCCCTTCGATCAGGACGCGATCACCGGGTTCGATGCGCGCGGAATGCTCGACTAAAACTTTTGCGAACTTTTGAACACGTGGATCAGACAAAGGAATTCTCCTGAACTGGAATAAATGCGCACAAATTATAACATTTCACTTGCGGTATACTCCATAGTCGGAGAGATTAGAGAGTTGCAAATAGAAATCAGTTGGAGGTTAAGGTGAGCGTGCAGGGACTAAAACGGTTGAAAGTTTGGGTGAGAGCAAAAGATTTTGCCCTTAAAATTTACGAGCAGATATTACCCTTGCTGCCTCCTGAAGAAAAATGGAACCTAAATCAGCAACTCAGGCGATCCTCTCTAAGTATCTCGGCGAATATTGCAGAAGGATATGGCAGGTATTATTATCAAGACAATGTCCGGTTTTGTTATCTAGCGCGCGGTTCATTAGAAGAAACTCTGAGTCATCTCGTTTTTGCTTTTGAGGCGAAACATATTCCTGAGGAACTTTACAATGAACTTGAATCTGAAGGGGAAGAAATCGATAAGATGTTAAATGGATATATAGCCTTTCTCAAAAAAAGCAAACAGGGCGCGAATGAACCTGAAGGAAGTCATTCTATTCAGGAAGATTCTGTGTCCTTTTCTATTGAGCCTTTTGAACATTCCCCGGATATTAAAGAAACTGATCTCTAAATTCTACTTGTCTACTCACTGTCTCCAATGAAGCAGCTCCTCCAAAACATTAAAAACGGAAAATCGATCGTTGAGGATGTGCCCATACCGACCCCGCGCGAGGGACAGGCACTTGTCAAAACAGAAGCAAGCTTGGTTTCTGCCGGGACTGAGCGAATGGTCGTTGAATTTGCCGAGAAGAGTCTCATTGGCAAGGCTCGCTCACGCCCCGATCTCGTCAAGCAGGTCGTTGAAAAGGCGCGCCGCGAAGGTCTGGTCAACACGGCACAGTCTGCTCTTAATCGACTCGATCAGCCGATGGCGCTGGGGTATTCATCGGCCGGCACGATTGTTGCGCTTGGAAAAAATATGCAGGGATTTCGTGTTGGTCAGCGTGTAGCCTGTTCTGGCGGAGGGTATGCAGTCCATGCCGAATATGCGGTTGTGCCCCGCAACCTATTAACCTCTCTTCCAAAAAAAGTCGATTTTGAATCTGCCGCATTTACAACGCTAGGTGCCATCGCGATGCATGGATTCCGATTGGCTGAACCGCAGATTGGCGAAAGTGTAGCTGTGATCGGTTTGGGATTATTGGGATTGTTGACCGCGCAGATCGCCGCTGCCGCGGGATGTAATGTTTTAGGCATCGACATTGACCCAGCGCGGGTTGATCTCGCCTTATCTCTGGGACTTGAAGCTGTTGCTCGCGAAAAAGCGATCGACTCATCCGCCGTGTCCACCGCCAACCGCGGCTTCGACGTGGTCCTGATCTGTGCTGATACTTCCTCCAATGATCCTGTTGAATTGGCAGGAGTTATCGCCCGTGACCGCGCACGCGTTGTTGCGACCGGCGCGGTTGGGCTGAATATTCCACGCAAAGTCTATTACGAAAAGGAAATTTCGTTCATCAACTCGCGTTCCTACGGACCGGGTCGCTATGATTCAAGTTATGAAGAAGATGGCAGTGACTATCCTCTTGGCTACGTCCGCTGGACAGAGGGTCGTAACTTCGAAGCTGTACTTGAGTTGATGGCGAAAGATAAGTTAAAAGTAAAGCCACTCATCACGCATCGATTCCCAATCGAAAAAGCGACTCAGGCTTATGATGTGATTACTGGGAAAAAGAAGGAACCATTCTTAGGAGTATTGCTCACTTATCCTGAAAGTGATTGGAAAGTAGAAAGTAGAACTGTCAACTTTCCACTTGCTATTGTAAAAACAGGTCACGTAAAACTCGGTGTATTAGGTGCTGGCAACTTTGCCAATGCGATTCTCCTTCCCGCAATCAAAAAAGCAAGCGACATCGAGTTGATTGGCATCGCCTCTTCTGGAGGACTCCATGCTCAACATTCAGGCAAGAAATTCGGTTTCAAT
>DAINRK010000488.1:0-3909 GCA_036741855.1 Anaerolineales bacterium | reverse complement strand
ATAATACGTAAAGGGATCGTGTCCCTCGTGCGCGGCGACTGAGATCACAGATGAATATAGTGATGGATAACTAGGTTCGGGAATGTTGTTTACCGCCGAGATCAAATTCATATTCTTGAAATAAGCCTGATCGGTCAGGTCATGAAAAAGACCAAAAAATTCCTCAAGGGATGTACTCAAACTCAAATTGACAACCTGCATGTCGTTTTCAATTGCCCAATCCAATCCTGCGGCAAATTGGATGGCGCGCCCGCCCATGTTGCGTCCCAGCACGCGCACGCTGTAAATTTCCGCTTCCGGTGCAATCGAATGGATAATGCCTGCGCAGGCGGTCCCGTGACCGGAAACATCGATCGGACTATCGTCCGGTTTGATGCGGTAGTTATCCCGGGCTTTTGAATCATATTCAACGACAACGCCACCGCGGACGCAGTCATCCAGGGCAGGGTGGTCGAATTCCACGCCGCTATCCACCACAGCGACGCGAATTCCCATGCCGGTGCTGCCTCCCCAGGCCCACTCAGGCGTGATCCTGGCAAACGGACCCTGTGACAATAATTCTTGAATGGCGTCTGGTGTGAAATGCTGGGACCAGGCAGGGCGCAATGTCTCTTCGGGCATTTATCTGAACCTGCGTGGAGCTGAAGTTGATTTGCGGTATTCAGCAAAGGCATTGAGAACCTGTAAACAGGCCTTTCTTTCCGCTTCACCGAGCGCGCTGATATTGTTGAACAGGTCAGCCAGTTCCAGGAGGTCTGAATGTTTACTTCCCCCACTTAGGCTTTGATTCAGTGCGGATTGCATGTCAGTCGAATCCTCCGATTTATCCGACCTGGCAAGTCGATTCAAGCCGCGCACCAATGCCTGTTCAATACTGTCGATCTGTTGGGACATATCGATTGCCATGGCGGCTTGCTGGGCGAACATGCCCATCAATTCCATGTCATGCATATCAAAGGAGGTCGCGTCGATCTTGTCCAACACTTCCATCACGCCGATAATCCGATCATCGGAAGAGATGAGCGGCGTCGCAAGGATCGAGTTGGGAACATAGCCAGTGCTTTTGGCAAAATCCTGATTGAAGCGCTTATCCTCGCGCACATTGGATGTGGCGATTGGCTGACCGGTCATGAACACATAACCGGCAATGCCGCGATCATAGGGGAACTTGGTACCGACGAGATCATGGTCCGCTTCGCCAGTGGATACCTTGAACTCAAGGGCCTCTTCCTCTTCATTAACCAGCAAAATGGATGCCGCCGCGGCGCCAAAGATCCGTGCCGCTGCATCCACGATGGATTTCAACAGCGCGTCATTGGACCGCGGTAATACCGCCCGCCCACTCGCTTCAATGGATGTGAGCAAACGCTGTAGCTGCTCAGACAATTTCTCTTCGTTGATGTGATCATCCGGATTCATGGCACCTGCCGTAGATAACGAAAATTGCGCATGATGCGCTTGTATAGTCTGCCAAATTTCATTAGACCCTGATTCCGGAGTCCATCAGCAAGCTGATGGATTTCATTTTATTATGAGGCCCGGAGTATATATTGAAAAGTGGACTTTCTACAATAACGGCACTGTAGAAAATCCACTTTTATGTTTTCCGTTGAGCGTTAGTCCTGGACCTTGTATTCTTCAGAGTTTGGGTCAAATACGATACGAAAGTTGGTTTTGCTTGCGGCCTTGCTGGCCGCTTTATCTGAAGCCTTAGTAATCATCTTATGTGCAGCAACTTCAGAAGCTTTAGACGCGGCTTTGCTGGCTGCTTTGTCTGAAGCCTTGAGATTCATCTTATGTGCTGCAACCTCGGTCGCCTTGGACGCGGCTTTACTTGCAGCTTTATCTGCAATCTTGATATTCATCTTATGTGCGGCGACTTCGGCGGCTTTAGAATTTGCCTTGCTGGCAGCTTTGTCTGAAGCCTTGAGATTCATCTTGTGTGCGGCAACTTCAGCAGCTTTGGACGAGGTTTTGCTGGCAGCTTTATCCGCAGCCTTAAGATTCATCTTATGTGCGGCGACTTCAGCAGCTTTAGACGCGGCTTTGCTGGCTGCTTTGTCTGAAGCCTTGAGATTCATCTTGTGTGCGGCAACTTCAGCAGCTTTGGACGAGGCTCTGCTGGCGGCTTTATCCGAAGCCTTGAGGTTCATCTTATGTGCGACGACCTCTTCATTAACAATGAGATTGTCCAAAATATCACGTTCCTCATTGGACAACGTCGCGCGCAATGCAGACAATTTCTTGAACAATCTGGTTGAGGCTTGCTTTCGAGTGGTTTTCATTTTTACTCCTGTGAATTTGATTTTTTGATATTGTTGTCCTTAATATACAACTTTGATATCAAGCCGTCTGTCACTTTGACGACATAAGCAGTTAAACCAATAACTTGCTTTCCAGGTCTTCAAGCGCTTTTCGATTCAATATCAATATGTGGCCGCGTCCCGTGATCAACCAGTTCGCGCGTCGCCATCTACCGAGGGCCTTCGCCACTGTCTGGCGTGTCAAGCCTGTGCGCTGCGCGAGTTCCTCCTGTGAAATCGTAACATATCCCTTTGCCTCTTCTTCTCTTTCCAATTCCAACAGTAGACGTGCCAGACGCGCTTGCGCGTCCATGAACGCCAGGGCGCCTTCGCGCTCTCCGCTTCTCTGTAAACGCTGGGCAGTGATCTCCAAAATCCGGCGCGCCAATTGAGGTTCAGAGTCGATAACGCGCAGGAATGCCTCGCTTCGGATGACCAGAATGATACTATCCGCGCGGGCAATCGCGCTTGTGGAGCGGAGCTGTCCCGTCAGAATGCCCAATTCCCCAAATAGATCCCCAGGCCGCATTTCATTGATCACCATGTCCCGCCCATCGGGACTGTTCAGCACAATCGATATATTGCCGGAACGGACGATATAGGCGAACTCTGAAGGGTCTGATTGGAAGAAAAGAATTTTCCCCTTTTCTATACGCTGGAACTTGCCAGCGCGTGCCAGCAGGTTCATGGCTTTTTCATTCAAATTGGTAAACAAAGGAACCCCGCCTAAAAACTTCAACACTTCAACAGCGGGATCCAATTGTGTCTTCATCTAGAAGTCCTCACCAGATTTCAGCCCTTTCTGGATTCTGCTCGTCTGTTATAACCCTCAAACTTTCATAAAGTCTTGCCCAATATCTTCAGGACGTTACAAATGCCCGAAGATTTTTGCCGGATGTTGACAGAACCAAATCACACCCGGGCCAGACGGCATCCGCGCCCGCGTCTTTCGCGCTGTGAACTGCTGCCATTATTTTAGCCTCATTTCCCTGCCACAACGTTGCAACAGGATCAAGATTCCCAAATAGTAGTGTATCACCTAATACCTCACGTGCCGCGGCGAGATCAGTCAATTGATCTACTGAGATCGCGTCTGCTCCTGTTTGTGTCAACAAGTGTAGAGATTTATTGGCATTCCCACACACTGATAAAACACACGGCTTCGGCAATTCTTCAATTAATTGTTTCTCCACAGGATAAACAAATTGCTCATACTTTGCAGGTCCAATAAAACCTGGTGACCCACCCATGTCATGAACTGTGATAAAGTCCGCGCCCGCATTTTTGTATGCGTTACCGATCTGAGCAAGGAAAGATGAAAGATGAAAGAGGGCATCGAGAACTGCATTGGGCTCGCGTTTCATTTCGGCGAATAATCCACCTGGCTCGATCAGATATAACAAGAGTGTATAAGGACCCGGAATGATTCCGCTGATCACGACCTCGTCGCCGATATCTGCTTTCAACAATCGAATCGCGTCGCAGATTAAAGGAATTCTGCCTTGCTTTAGGAAATCTGCGTTTTCGAAGTACGCATTATTTAGATATATCGTTGAAGCAAACAATTGTCTGGCAGGTTGGGGAAATTGATCCTCTCTCTGCTCGT
>DAINRK010000487.1:0-3915 GCA_036741855.1 Anaerolineales bacterium | reverse complement strand
GTAGTATATCCCCCCATGGAGACCTGTCTTGCCGGTGTCGTAAACTCCATGGAGTGCCAATTCATAACTTTCGCTGGAGCGGATGGCTACCCCATTACCTGGATCAATGTGGATGAGGACTCAGGCCGCACCGCAGGTGAAGTGGCAGATACGGAGATTGCATCTCTGGGCCCCGATTTCAATATCGAGCGAACCGACCTTACCATCGACGGCGAGCCAGCAGTTCTCATGGACGGCCTCCCGGGGCAAGACATTGTACGCAAGGTAGTGGTCGTTCATAATGACCTGCTATACACGCTGTCTTTCATGCCCTGGGACAAGAACGACACGGCGCTATTTAATCTCTACACAACGATCGTGAACTCGCTCCACTTCCTGCCCGTGGACTTGAAACCAATGGCGACTAAGACCATGCTGCCCGCTGGCTTTCAATTATCCTTTGTCTCCCCCGTGGATGGGCAGAAAATTAGCTATGTACACAGTTATTGGTTTCAGGTGACAGACATAGTAGGCGCGCAGGGGTACCAATGGACATTTTCCCAAAATGGAGTTGTCGTCTGGGACAATTTACGCGACGAGTTTGGGCTAACTACAGGCGGAACGTACGCGATCCTTCAAGGAAGCCCTGCCCATGCCAGGTTTTCTCCGGGCGAAGTCGAGGTGGCTGTACGCGCCCTCATGGTGGGCGATTATTACACCGATGCAACAGTCATTACCATTGTTCTTCGGCCTGGCCCACCATGAAATTGAGACTTTAGATTCCAACAGGTAATTCAACTTGACTTCTAATTCTGATCCAACCCGGAGGAGAAAATGGATACCAAACCATCAACACTTGATGTAACAGAAAAGCCAATTCCAGTTACCAATCGCCGTCGAGTGGGAGTCTTTATCATCGCCGGCCTCATTGGCCTGGCACTCGGCATTATCGGCGGGATCGTAATGGGATTTATCGTGCTCCTGATTGGAAACAGCTCAATCACGCCAAGTCTTGGACTGGAACTTATCGCGCTCTTTTTGTGGCCAATCATGGCGTTCCCCATCGCTGGGTTGTGTACTGGCTTTGTAACGGCAACACAACGAAGTGCCGAGCGAGGATCAGTCGTCGGCGCGGTCATTTTTGGTGGGGCTCAACTCGTTCTGTCCATCCCATCAATCATCGAACTTTGGATGGTGGCGGTGCCGGTCATCGTTGTTGCCGCAGTCCTTGGGGCATTGATTGGAGTGATGTCTGCAGCGTTGTCTCTAGGTTTCTCCGCGCGTTAAGCGTTTCCTTATAAAATATCAAAGGGACGAGCAAAATGAACAGCTTTGGCAAACCATTATTAATCTTCTTATTTCTGGCAGCGATCATGCTGGCCTCCTGCAACAGTTCTCAAGCAAGACCCACGATGAGTGATGCGGAAATCATGGAAACCGCCATGGCCACCGTGAGCACAGTCTTTGCTGAGACACAGAGAGGCATGCCTACTGCCACGGCAAACGCTCCAACGGAATTAGTACCGGCAGCACTCCTTACACTTACAGCCAGGCCCACCGCCACCGATACGCTCAGCGCCACCTCCACACCCACTTTAGTGCCAGGCCCTACAGGCACGCCTATATTTCCCCCAATAGAAAGTTTCGTTGGCATTTGGCATAGTTCCAACCCATGGCCAAAAATAGTAATTGCTAGCGATGGTGGTACTCTCTTTGCTAATATTCGTTACGCTTGCGAGCGACCCGAGTATTGGACATTCCCCAAAGATTGTGAGTTAGGTGTTACTTCGGCTGCGTATAGTGGCAATCCAGTCCTCATGGTTATTGAAAGTGGATCTGAGACATACAATTTCACGCTTTCATTAAACGGTGACACATTGCACGTCACGACGTTTATCGACTACACCGATAATTCGGGCATCGCAGATGAGACCCATGAACAAAAGTTCAGCAAGGAGGTGCAATCCTTTCCAGTGTCCGAGCAGATCGTTTTCTACCACTTTTTCGTTCCGCAGCATCCTAGCCCATGGGCTATACGTACTCCGATACTCCTTTTGCCAGCCTCCTCGGACAAACCCTATACCTCCGATACCGCCGCTAATCTTCGGACAGCGCTCGAACTCGTTCTACACCATGATAGAAACGACTGGAACAGTAGTGAGTTGGAAATTGTCGATGTTACGTTTCGCAATCGTCACGCAGACATCGTCCTGCAGGGGGAATATTCTGGAGAGAGCGATGAGGTGCTTGTTGCGGCCCGCATGCAAATTCTGCTGACAGTATTCGCGAACCCCGCTGTGCAGAGCGCGGCGGTCACACTCAACGGAGATACCATGGGCAATCTTGGCGTCTCCAGTAGGACGAATGCCAAGCCTGCCGACTACGTCTATACGCGCGCTGAAATTGAAACGTACTGGATAGAACATTATTATTCGTTAGAGTATGGAGAGTTCTTGGATAGGTAAAAACGCCCTACAGCCCCGCTTCGCCGGACTGCCGTCCTTTGGGACGGCGTGTGGGGCAGGGCTTCGAGCCGTTCAGAGTTTGCTGACAAGACATCGAAGGGAATTGAAAAATGAACATCTTCGGCAAAACATTAATCCTCTTATTTCTGACAGCAGGAATGCTGGCATCCTGCAGCAGCTTCAATGCAACACCCACGACGAGTCATGCAGAGATTATGAATACTGCCATATCCACTGTGAGCACCGCGCTTGCTGAGACACAGAGAGTCGCACCTACAACAACACCAATAATTCTAGCAACATCAATGTATCCGGCTCTTCCTACGATATCATTTTTTGCAACACGCCTTCCGCCTCCTACTCCCTTTCCTTCTCCCACGCAGGTAGGCACCTCCACGCCGCTGGCCTTCACAGACCCTTCCATCCCCCTATCCAGGCGGATCGTTTACTACTACCCAGTGTGGTCGGAAAATCCCATCCCGGAAGGAACTGTAGGCGGCCTTGCGCCAACCTACGCTGACGAAACCTTTACATCCGACACAGCAGCTGACCTGAGGCGAGCGCTCGAAATCATCCTACACGAGGATAGCCGACGCGTTTGGGACACCAGTAATTTGGAGATTGTCGATGTCACGTTTCGCAATGGTCACGCCGCTGTGGTCTTGCAGGGTGAGACCTTGGCAGCGGGTGATGCGCAACCTTGCGCTGGCAGTCTGCAGATTCTGATGACGGTGTTTGCGAATCCTTCTGTGCAGACCGCTAAGGTCTCACTCAACGGAGGTACCACCATTGGCAATCTGTGTTTCTTCGGACCACCGACTCCTCCCATCATCCCGAATGTAAATGGGGTGTACGCTCGCGCTGACATTGAAACGTACATGAGAGAAAATGCTTATGTGTCACCGTGACGCCCAGCAGAATGTAGTATACAAATGGGAGATATCATGAAAACAAACAGCACACTTGCAATGATTTTGTTGATCTTGTTATCTGCGTGTGCATCCAACCCACCAGCCCTCATCGGGGCGGTGCCATGAAACGAATGCGGGTACAATCGCGGCAGGACTTTGCCTGGTATGCAGCCTCGCCCTACATTTGACCGTGCACTTCTGATCCCTATTGCAATTGGCGTCGTTTCGATTCTTGGAATTGGGTGGATCTTTTTGACAAGCGATCTGAGAGAGACATTCATTCCTCCCACGGCAGTACCCACGACGATCCCGTTCGACGTTGGCTCTCTCGAGACGGAGGCAGCCTCTTTTTTTCCATCGGCGACCCCCACTCAGGACGAGTCTCCTCCCACCGCCACTGGGACCAGGCCCGTAGCTTACCCCGGACCACCTGATGAAACACTTCCTTGATTTGCTGTGGCGTGACTCCTGTATTTTGGGTAGCGCGAATGTGCATAGCAAGTTCGGTTTCCTTGCCGAGTGCGGCGAGGATGGCGATGGTCAGCATGTGGCGTGTTTGT
>DAINRK010000486.1:0-3920 GCA_036741855.1 Anaerolineales bacterium | reverse complement strand
GGTGAACTCCATTATTTCCCCTCGTGGCAGCCGATATTGAATGATGAAGTTGCCCAGAATGAGCCAACACCAGAACGGACAGAAACTTCCTCTTACGATGGTCTAATTGCCTTCACATTCGACCAGGGTGGCAACGCTGAAATCTACACTATGCACGCTGATGGTAGCAATATGACCAACCTCACGAACCTCTCGGCACATGATGTCAACCCCGTCTGGTCGCCGGATGGCAAACTCATTGCTTTTGAAAGTGACCGTACTGGCTTTATACAGATTTACACTATGAATCCGGATGGTTCAAATCTTACACAAATCACGAATGAAGAAGCTAATCATGCGATTGGCTCGAAATATGGCGATACGCCCGAACCATGGTCGCCAGATGGTAAGAAGATCATCTACTCACAAAGAGTTCCGGGGGAAGATCAGTCGAAGCTTTATGTGATGGATGCAGATGGAAGGAACAAAATCGCATTGACTGGCGAACCAGGGTTGTATACTTTCCTTGGTTGGTCACCCGATGGACAAAAAATCGTTTACCAAACCCCGAACCCTGATCATAACCCGGAATCCCGCATCATGATCGCCAATGTTGATGGTACAACTACGATAGATGGAATCGTTGGAAAAGATTATGGAATTACATCTCAAATCCGATGGGAGAGTCCAGATCAATTGGTTTTATTGGCTTATAACTCTAATGTGGATCCGCCCAACTGGCAACTCTCTCGGATGTTTGTTACTAGAGACACTTCTGTCTATAACGGTTTTGGTCCTACCATTGTCGACTCCAAGGTGCCGATTGTTGCCTTATTCGAGAACACGTATGTGGCCGAAGATCAAGATGCCTTACGCTGGTTCGCATTCAATGGAAGTCCCATTCCTACATCTCCTTGGAACTTTCCCTCTGTGTGTGAAAAACCATTAAGCGACCCATTCATGCCAGACACCTTTCACACCATGTCACCAGATCGAAACCATGCCATCGTTGTAGTCTTCTGCGGGGAAGGCGTGCATTTTTTTCTTGAGAATACGGATGGCACGCAAATCAATCAACTGGGCGCACCAATACCAGGGCAATCTCAAGTAAATGAATTAACATGGTCGCCAGACGGGAAACATGTGATCGTCACCACATCCACCACCTCCTCGGATAGCAGTACGAACTTATTTCGCTTTGACATTCAAGAAATGTTGAACGATCCATCCGTAAAACCAACCAAATTAACCACCGATGATGTATGGAAATATGGCGTAGCCTGGCAACCCATATTGAACAATGACGTTGTCGAAGAGAAGTCAACGCCAGAAAAAACTCAAACATCAGCTTCTGATAATTTGATCGCTTTTACAGCCGACAACAACAATGCCACCAACATGAACATGGATATTTACACCATCCGCCTCGATGGTAGTAATATGACAAACTTGACCCATGACCCAGCCAAAGATTTCAATGCCAATGACTATGCTCCCGTATGGTCACCAGATCGAAAGAAAATTGTGTTTACCAGTGACCGGGGCGGCAGCACAACCGGAAATACAAACCTATTCGTCATGAATCCGAATGGGAGCAACTTAACTCAACTAACTTATAACCCGGGCTATGATGCTTTTCTTTCCTGGTCACCGAATGGGGAGCGAATCGTCTATTTCTCCAGCCCCACGGCTGATTCCAACGCCAAAGGACAGCTCATCGTCATGAACGCAGATGGAAGCGATAAAACTGTCTTAACTACGCTCGGATATTATTATTTCCAGAGTTGGTCACCTGATAATCAAAAAATCGTTTATGTAAAACCAGGATTTGATGGAGCAAGTTATAAAGATGCTGGAATCTATGTTGTCGATATCGATGGTAAAAACCAGCATGAATGGTTTACTGACAACATCGATCAAATCCATTGGCAAGACTCGGCGCATTTCCTGGGAGTCGTTCAAGCTGGCGAGAATGCACAGGTAACATGGTCACTGTATCAATTCAACACAGATGGCAGTCAGATCGAACTTACTTCTCACAACGCGCCCATTGTCGCAATCTTTGAAAAGACGTATGTAGTAGAAGGTCAAGGCGGGTTGACGTGGTTTGCGTTTGAGGGTGTTCCTCTATTTTCATCCCCATGGAGTGTTGTCGAAAAATGTGAAACAACGGGCGGTTCATACAAATCAACCAGTCTGAGCGTATCACCGGACCAAAAACATGCCCTTGTAATCATCAATTGCAGGGAAGCCACGTGGTACTATCTTGTCAATGAGGATGGTTCAGAAATTGAACAACTGGGTGCTCCAGGGTACAGTTCACATGTAATATTCCCGTATTGGTCGCCTGATGGAAGTTATATAAGCTTGTTCCTTACCAACAGGAACGACCCGGCTTATGAGGATTTATTTCTGATGGATATTCAAAAGATGGTGAACGACACATCAGCCACTCCGCTGTTATTAACCTCAAATGTGCTCGCGGGTCTTGGAACCGTCGAGCCTCTGATAGCAAGTAACGACAATCAAGAAGAGCAAACTCCTGAACCACTTGAATTCTCACTCTCGGTATATGAGGCAGAGAAGCTAACTTTCTTTGATGTTCTTGAACCCTCCTATCTCCCGGCTGGCTATGCTTTGGAAGGTGTGGCTTATGACCCATGGACTCAAAAGGTCGCCATGAAATATGCTTCTCAGCAGGGAAAAGGCTTCCTACTTATTTATCAACAACGCGGAGATCTGATACATTATCCGGACCTGCGCGCTTCTACGACGTCAGTGCCAATTGGAAATATGGAGGGAGAATTCGTTCAAGGCGCATGGATTTATGAATCCCCAGATACAACGACACCTACCTGGGATCCAAGTGCCGATACGTATTCACTTAGTTGGCAAATGGGAGAGTTCGTATTCTCAATTGACTTTATTGGTGGTGAAACAATCACGCCTCTCCCGCTTAATGAACTCGTCGCGATAGGCGAAAGCTTGAAATGAACCTCTCTCCCCATTCAAACCCGATTCCGTTACAAAGTACTGCGCCTACATCTAATTAGAATTTTGATTTGGATTATAAATAATGTAACCGCACTTAACTGGTTTCAAGAAGAAGCAGTAAAATAAGGTCATGCCCACCTATGATTTTATCTGCAACAACTGCAACCAGCGCTTCGACATTTTCCTCACCTTCGCGGAATACGGCAAGAAGACTGTTACCTGTGCCCACTGTGGAAGCAAGAACGTCCGCAGACGCATGACGAAGGTCCGCATTGCCAAATCCGAGGAGAGACGCATGGATTCCATGGCAGATGATTTCTCTGGCTTCGAAGGTCTGGAAAACGATCCTCAAGCTATGGGGCGGATGATGCGCAAGGTGGGAAAAGAAATGGGGGAGGAATTACCGCCTGAGTTCGATGAGGTTGTTGACCGGTTGGAATCGGGTCAGAGTCCGGAGGATATCGAATCCTCGATGCCTGAGTTGGGGAATGATATGGGCGGCGGGGATGACGACTAAACGTAACGCTCCGCAGGGTCTCAGACCCTGCGGGAGCAAATTCATAACATCTTTTCAATCGTCTCGCGGTGTTCGGCGAAATGTTCGGTAGTATCACCCAACACCCATATCAACACGGGGCGTTTCTCGGGGTCGTTTGCATGGCGCGGCTTCAACAGGTCTTCGAAGGATAGGGCGTTCAACTTTGCAACCAGTTCTTCATAGACATGTTTCAGCTCATCCAGCACGTCTTCTGAGGAGCGGTTCTTATTTCGCTCGAACAGGACCGGGTTGATCACCTCCATATCCCAATCCCTCGTCACTTCTTCGGGAACGCCAAACACCTCGTGAGGTGGGCGGCGATCCAGGTGATAGCCCATCAGCGCGTTCATCCATTCGGCGAGGTGCGCGAGATTATCTTTTGGCGACCAGCCGCCTTCATCTGGCGTGG
>DAINRK010000485.1:0-3938 GCA_036741855.1 Anaerolineales bacterium | reverse complement strand
TTGTCGGACGATAGCAACGGCAGAGCCGCAAAGGTATAACCGAGAAACGTGCTGGCAACGTCGCCCATGAAAATTTTTGCAGGCGACCAGTTATGACCCAGAAAACCCAAACTGCTCGCCGCGATGGCAAGCGCGATCCAAAACGCAAAAGGGCTATGAGCATTCGTCGCGAGTAACATCCAACCCAGCCCACCAGCAAATGCCACGCCGCCCGCGATGCCATCAATGCCGTCCATGAAGTTATAGGCATTCGTCAAACCGATGATCCACAAAAACGTGATGACGACTCCCACTGCACCCAATTGCAATTCACCGAACAGCGGAATCGTGACCGATTTGAAGTATCCCAAGCCATAAATTGAGACAGCCGCGACCAGTCCCTGCACGGCAAAACGAACACGCGCTGAAAGTGAATGGACATCGTCGCGCCAGCCGAGATATGCGATGACCAAGCTGCACACCAGATATACAAGTGCATGACTTAATTCAGCCTCTTTCACCGCCCATACTCCGGTTCCTATTACTAAGATAACAATTGCCAGCCCGCCACCGCGCGGCGTGGGCGTGGAGTGTGAACTGCGTTCGTTCGGACGATCTATGATTTGACGTCGCTCAGTATAACGGCGAATTAAGTAGACGCCAAAGTAAGAGAGGATGGCGGGGAGGATGAAAATTAGGAATTGAGTCACAGGGATGATTGTAACTGGAGATTTGCGCTTCGTGCTTAACAGTAGGTTGATTCTGCTTAGAACCGAATCTGCTCATTTTAGCATTCACCCAACACTTCGCGAGCGCGCTGTATGAATGGTCAACAGACTCCAGATCAACACAAGACCCACAAATATCAATGGCGGTGCAATGTAACTTCCCAGCAACCAGATATGAGAAAGGTAACCTGCCAGCAGCGTTAAAAAAATATACAAGAAACTTATTGTGGAGTGTTTGTAGCCACTGATGACGAGACGTTGAAACAAATGTGAACGATGGCGAGAAAACACATTCTCGCGCTTGATCAAACGCGCAAGGAAGGTAACCCCAGCATCCATGATGACCGTCCACATCAAAAGTGTTCCGATCAGCAAAGCGTCTCCGCGTTGGTCAGAAACGATCAGTGACAAAACCGCGAAACTGTAACCAAGAAATGTGCTGGCCACATCACCCATAAAAATTTTTGGAGGCGGCCAGTTATGCCCAAGAAAACCCAAACTGCTAGCAGCGATCGCCAGTGCGACCCAAAAAGCAAACATATTATTGACATTTAAGGAAAGCCACATCCATCCCAGTCCAGCACTGAAAGCCACGCCGCCAGCCATGCCATCGATACCATCCATAAAATTAAAAGCGTTGGTCAAGCCGATGATCCACAAGAACGTAATAATAATTCCAACTACTCCAAGTTGAAGTTCACCAGATGATGCCAGTGTGATGACCTTGAAATATCCCATGCCCCATATGGAAATGATCGCAACGAAGCTTTGAATGACCAGGCGGAAGGCTGCGGGCAAGAAATAAACGTCATCGTGCCAACCCATCCAGGCAATGACGGACCCCGAGACAATATAAATTAGACTTCGTCTCCAATCCGTTTCATTCGCAACCCAGGCGCCTGTCGCAAGAACAAGGATGGCGATCACCAGCCCTCCACCGAGCGGCATAGGAGTGGAATGTGAGCTTCCCTGATTTGGGTTGTCTATAATTTTATGCTGCAATGCCAATCGACGAACATAGAAAACACCAATGTAGGAGAGGACGGCCAGGAGGCAAAACACAGCAACTTGCAGCATTTCAATGGGATCCTACATGTTCCAGTTCAAGTTTTATTCCATCCTCAAAGGATAAGGGATCATAGTCAAGGTCTCGTTGCGCCTCAGTGTAGGAGAATGCTTTGTCTTCATTTAGACGCAGCACCTGCTCCGCCTTGATGGGAAATGGAATCCTCATCCGCTCAAACAGTCGCAGCAGGGATACGACCGGACGCGACGGCATGTGGATTTTTCCAATCCGTTTCTTCATCTGTCTGGCTATCGTATCGATGACTTCATTATAAGTAAGGGGATGTTTCCCAGAGATATTGTAATTTTTACAAATTGTTTCATCCGTCGATAAGGAATTTATAACGGCTTGCGCCACATCATCCACATAAACCGGCTGTTGAAGGGAATCCCCATCGCCCAAGACAGGGACAATCGGAGAGGTACGCATAAATCGAATCAGCCGCCACATGTTTCTGTCGCGTGGGCTTCCATAGATCATGGTCGGGCGCAGGATTGTGTAGTTCAACCCACTATTTTCAATCGTACGTTCCCCAGCCACACGGACCTTTTTGCTCTTTGCGCTCAGTTGTGTAAAGATGGCTGTCGTGCTAATGAAGACCCCGCGTTTGATACCTGCTTTTATCGCGGCACTGACAATTGACTCTGCGTGACCAAACCCGAGTGAGGCGATGTTGACGAGGGCATCTGTCCCTTGCATCGAAGCAGTCAATGCTTGGGTGTCGGATAAGTCTCCGGGTGTCCACTCAATCTCCGGCTGATCCCGAAGCAGAATCGAGCGGTCGCTTGCCGGACGATATAGGCAACGTACCTGATATCCGCTTTGAAATAATAAAGGAATGACTCGTGAGCCAGTGAATCCAGTTGCACCTGTGACAAAGACTTTCATGCCTTCACTAAATTTTTGAGCAGGTGCAACGTTTCATCCAGTTTATCATTCCGATCCAGGTGCTTGACCAAATATGCACGTGCATTCCTTCCCATTTGATTTGTGCGCTGAGGGTTCTTTGAAAGTTCAAGAATTGTTTTAGCGAGCATTTGATCATCTCCAGGGTCGACATAAATTCCCCCACCAGAAGACTCGATCACTTCACGAATAACCCCATCGATCACAAGTATGGTGGCGCGTCCGGCGGCCATGTAGTCAAAAACCTTGTTTGGGTAGGTTGTGCGAAACATGGGAATATTCTGTAAAATCGCCAGACACACGTCCGACGAAGCCAAAACAAATGGCATCTCTTTCTTCGGGCAAGCACCCGCGAAGATTATGTTATCGAGATTCTTATGTCGTGCTTCTGCCTCCAGCCGTGCGCGTTCCTTGCCATCACCGAACATGACAAAACAGATTTTGGATTCATCCTGCAAACGCGTGGCTGCGCGCAGGACCGTATCGATGTCGTTTGCCTGCCCCACTGCTCCCGCATAAACCACTGTGAATTTTTCCTCCAGCCCGAATTTTTTTCGTATGTGTGAACCATCCACGCTCGGGTTAAACATGTTTATATCTGTTCCGTAAGGGATGAATGTAATCTTCTTTTCAGGTACACCTTTGCCAATCATATATTCCTTATAAGCCGGTGAATTGACCAGTATATGTGTTGCATGCTTATACAGGAAGTTTTCAAGCCAGCGGGCTGGCACAATGACCATTGGATTCCTGATCACGCCCATGTCGATCCCAAATTCTGGCCAAAGGTCGCGCACTTCCAATAGGAACGGTTTGCGCCGCAGCCAGGCTACAAACCATGCAGAAAGCGCTTGAAAGATCGGCGGTGTTGTGCCCATGATGATGTCTGCATCTTTTACGAACAACGCTGTCCATAACGAACTGAACATAAAGCTGAAAAAAGAAACGATGCGCCAAAAATAACTGCGATGCAATTCAGGATAAATATAAGAACGAAGAATGCGCACACCATCAATGACCTGCTCGGTGAACAAGCCGCGGTGTTTTACAATGCGTTGACCCGTCTGGTAATTCAGGTCACTTGCAACAATGACCAATTCGTGTCCGTGTTTGAGCAAATATTGGGCCATCTCAAAATGGCGAGTATGCCCTGGCTCATCAGGAGATACAAATGCTTGATTGAGCAATAAAATTTTCATTGATGTTCATTATAAATTACATGTGGGATAAAGAACCACTTCATGCCTCACCCAAGCCGG
>DAINRK010000484.1:0-3946 GCA_036741855.1 Anaerolineales bacterium | reverse complement strand
ATGTTCAATTGATGATGCGTATGATCGAAGGGGATGCTCAAAATACGATGTGGCTTGATGAAGTGATTAAGCAATACGGCTGGCCTGGAAAGTCTCTTGTAGGTGATGAGGGAGCAAATGCTGCATTTTTGTTAGCTCAACATTCACCTTCTCCTGTCTTTCAGAAGAGATGCCTGGCATTATTGGAAATGGCTGTAAGTCAAGGCGAAGCGGATGTTAAGAATCTGGCCTATCTGACGGATCGTGTTCTTATCTCTGATGGAAAGCCGCAGATTTATGGAACGCAGGGTATGGAGAAAGATGGAGTCATCGTACCTTATCCTATTAAAGATGAGGAACTTGTGGATGAACGCCGCAAGTCAATTGGTTTGGAGCCAATTGAAGAGCATTTCAAAGGCATGAATGAGTTTTACAAAATGAAATAAAGGAAGATCAAATGTCTGTTAAACATTCAAATGATGTCGAAGCCAAAAACGTCGCCGCGGGGAAGGACACGACCATTCAAGTCCTCATCTCCGCGCAGGAAGGCCCCAACTTTGCGTTGCGAAAATTTTCCATGCAAAGGGGAGGTGGGATGCCACGCCACACGAACACATTGGAGCATGAACAATACGTCTTGCATGGAGAAGCGACAATCACCATTGATGATGAAACTCATCATGTCAAAACGGGCGATGTCGTTTTTATCCCTGAAGGCGCGATCCATTCGTATCAAAATACTGGTGAAGAACTGTTTGAGTTTCTGTGCATTATCCCCAACAAGGAAGATACGATCATCATTGTGGATGAGGCATGTTAACATGTAGGGACCGGCAGCCGCCAGTCCTTGCAAATTCATAACGGCTGTTTCGCAGGAATCCCGGGCTTGCGCGGATATTTGGGTAGAGTTGGCGAAACCTTATCTATAACGACCAGATAGCGATTTTCTGCCACACCCGTCAAATTGACCGGGATCAAATTTTTTACCTTCCCACCCAATAACTTTATCGCCTTTTCAGCGGACTGTGCTTCGACAGGTCCGCTTTCGCCTTTTTGGGCGAGCATTGACCCCCCGACTTTTACTAATGGAAGAAGATACTCACTCAATATGTTGAGATTTGCTACTGCCCGCGCGACTGCCCAATCATATTTCTCGCGATGCTTTGAGTCTTGTCCTATTTCTTCTGCGCGTGCATGAATAATATCCGCGTTGTCCAATTTGAGTAAATCCACCATATGCTGGCAGAATTTTGCTTTCTTGCCCACAGATTCAACGAGAGTTAATTTCAAATTTGGATAGAGGATTTTGAGAGGAAGGCCTGGGAAACCTGCACCCGTGCCCACGTCAATGAGCCGATCCGGCGGGGATGTCTTCCAGGCAAGAACGCAAGAAAATGAATCAAGGAAATGTTTCGTGCGAATGGACTCTACATCACGAATTGCCGTAAGGTTGAATTTCTGATTCCATTCGAGCAGTTCTTTTTCATATTGAATCAACGATGAGATTTGCTGCTCCGTCAGATGAATATTGAATAATGTCTGTGCGTCGTGAATGAGTTTCTCCATTGATGAAAATTATAAACTCAAACGATTTCTTTTTTTCTCTTTCCCACTCCAGCAGCAGAAAGAAGAAAGACCGCCACGATTGACGGTCTTTCTTATATTTATTTTGTAGAAGAAAGTTATTTCTTCTCTTCTTCAGCTTGCTCTGTCTTGGCTTTCGATCTGTTGACTCTACGATACACGGCACGTCCAGCCAGATAGACAAGATACAACGGGATAGCGATCAGGATCAGCGAAGGCAAAATAGATAACACGAAGTAGATCAGGAAATCCACAAAATTTTGGACGAAGCGGATCAAATCTTCAATAGCTTGCTTGGCTGCGCCGCTTGGCGTCCAGGGGCCGACGGTTATTGGCTGGGCACTTTCTTCAGCGATCAGGCGTACACTGATGGATGAGAGTGCAGCAGACTCTTCGTAATATTTGATCTGTCCCTTCAAGACTTCGATCTCGCTTTGTACGGTTTGCACTTGCAGATAAATGGCAAGCACGTCTTCAGCCTTCGTAGCCTGGTCCAGAATCTCAAGGAGTTTCTTTTCAGCAGCCTGCTTGGCTTTGAGTTGTGACTGTAAATCCACATACTGGCTGGTCACATCCTGCCCGCTGATGTTTTCATAATCAACGTCCACTGCTCCCTCTTTGATCTTTTCAAGAGCTTCGTCCAGGCGCTCACTTGGCACACGAATCACTATAGTCGCTTCGGGCACTTCTACGCTGTTGGGACCATAATAGGATTGATACAAATTGGATGAAACAACAAACCCACCCATTTCAACTGCTAAATCCGAAATTTGCTTCATGCGCGCGGCAGGATCTTTGACGACGATGGCAAGATCCGCATTTTTGATCACGAGCCGATCCTGAGCGACTTGCAGATTCACTTCTGCATTGCCGAGTGATTGCCTGGCTGCTTCATCTGCAGCATAAAGATCAGTGGCTGGCAATTGCGCTTCTGGAGCAACACTATATTGAGGCTCTGCACCGCCACCGGAGCCTGGCAACGCATTGGATATCGTGCTAAATGTATTTCCGACTCTTGGACCGAACAAACGGGATACAGATATTCCCACCAAAACAAAGACAGTGATGACCGAAAGAATGATGAGGATTGGGCGTTTCATTTTATTGCTCCTTGATAGATGTAAGATGATTTCACCCTACAGACGAATCCTCTTGCAAAAAGTTCCTCCCCCATCCCGCGCACCCCGGGATGGGGGAGTTTTATCAAAGGCAGGGAGCGGGCTACCACCCCTCAGCAATTCTCACAGCATGCTTCTCTGGCAAGCCCGCATCTCGAATACGCTGTTGTACTTCAGGGATGTTATAGTCCACACGGCGCGGTTCCCAGGTCTTTGCGGTGCTGTCGTAAATGCCGTATGCAGCGCGTGGGTCACGGTCACGCGGCTGGCCGATCGAACCCGGGTTGAGAATCAGCCTCGGCTCCAGCTTCATGGGTTGACCCACTTTAAGCGGTTGCAAATTGACACGGTCAGTTCTCTCATCAAGATGGAACATGCATTGCAAATGTGAATGTCCCACAAAACACCAGGGCGTGGTGAAATGATCAAAGTTCAAGCGCGCCGAAAGTGTATTCAAAATATATTCCCACACCGAATCACGCGGGCTTCCGTGGACGAGGCTTGCATCCTCACGGACTTTTAGGTTCAGCGGGAGGCTGCGCAGGTAGTCCATGTTATCCGCGGTCAAAACACGCTCGTGATATTCAAGCGTGCGGCGTGCATCTCCATTGAATGCCTCAAAGGGGATTTTGCCAATTACCGCAACATCATGATTGCCGAGCAGGCAAGTGAGATTGGGTATCTCACGAACTTGCTCGACCACCGCATTGGGGTCTGGCCCATAACCAACGAGATCACCCAAACACCAGGTCTCGTCTACCGTACCTGCATCGTTCAGCACGGCCTCCAGTGCGGTGTAGTTTGCATGAATATCAGAAATAACCAGAATGCGCATATTACTCCAGCAAAAATGCAACTCGTTCTAAAATAATTTCAGCCGCTTTTATCTTACTCATCAGCGGCAATGATTCCCTTCGGCCATCCGCAAACAATAGTGTAACGCGATTCGTTTCGACTGCAAAGCCTGCATCGGTGGCAGAGATGTCGTTTGCGACGATCAAATCCAGGCCTTTGGATTCTAACTTATTTGTTGCATTTTGAAGGAGGTCTTGAGACTCAGCCGCGAACCCAACTAGTACCTGGGGTCGTTTCGCTTCGGACCTTTTGCCTGCCACCGCTTTCAAAATATCTTCTGTGGCTTCGAGTTCGATCTGCGGAATCCCTGTCTCTTTTTTGATTTTGTTCTTCGCCCTGTTTTTAGGTCTGAAGTCTGCCACTGCAGCAGCCATAATGAGTACGCTACTTTCTTCTGATTCTTTCCATAC
>DAINRK010000483.1:0-3956 GCA_036741855.1 Anaerolineales bacterium | reverse complement strand
ATTTTCATGTGCTTCCGGTGTATTATATGAGATATTTATCCCTTAACATGGAGGCTAGGGATGCATGTCATTGCCCGATGTGCTGAGACGCGGTATATTTAACAATAATGAGCAAGGGACGTATTCTGGTCGTCGAAGATAATATGGATAATTACGAACTCGTGCGTTTTATTTTGGAGCGCGCCGGATATGATGTTTTTCTTGCAGTCAATGGGCGTGATGGTGTGGATGCGGCTCGTTTGCAAAAGCCGGACATGATCCTGATGGATTTAGGCATGCCCGAAATGGATGGGTGGAGTGCAGCTGAAAAATTGAAATCAGATGAAACGACAAAATTTATTCCGCTATATGCTCTTTCTGCTTATACGCTTCCGAGCGACCGCAAGCGTGCCCTGGATGCAGGTTGCGATGGTTATTTAACCAAACCCATTCATATGCAGAGCTTTTTGGATGTCATTGGCGAAGTGTTTGAGACAAAGGTTCACAAACAGACCCAGAGATAATAGCCAGACGCCAAAAATCAAATCTGTAACTTAGTGCAAAAGTTTGGGTCATGAGGTGGATAGTCGTTTTCTCGAATCGGGCGGCTGTTACATAATAATCTAAAACCAAAAGAGGTTAACAATGAAACAAATCTGTGTTGTCGGCGTTGGATACGTCGGCTTAGTGACTGCATCCTGTTTTGCAGATCTGGGAAATAGTGTCGTGGCGCTTGATGTGGATGAGAAACGCATCGAGAATCTCAAGAAGGGTATCATGCCCATTTATGAACCAGGCCTTGAAGAACTTGTGCGGCGCAATGTGAAGAGCGGGCGATTATCTTTTTCTGCTTCTTATGCAGAGGCCATGGAGGGTGCTGAATTTGCATTTATCGCAGTAGGAACTCCCTCAGGAGTAGATGGAAATGCGGACCTTAAGTATGTGGAATCAGCAGCAAAGTCTATTGCTGAAAGCATGACTGCACCTCTTATCATCATCAACAAATCCACGGTTCCGATCGGGACTGGAGACTGGGTTGCAGACATCGTGAAAGGTGCCCAGCCCAAGCCGATTGACTTCGCCGTGGTCTCCTGCCCTGAGTTCCTGCGTGAAGGTTCAGCCATTGCAGATTTTATGAGTCCGCATCGCAATGTGATTGGCTCACTGGACAGAGATGCCGCGAACAAGGTCGCGCAATTGCATTTGCCATTGCGTGCTCCTATCGTCATCACTGACTTGCGTACGGCCGAAATGATCAAATATGCGAGCAATGCCTTCCTTGCCGCGAAGATTTCGTTTATCAATGAACTGGCTGATATTTGTGAGGCCTATGGCGCGGACGTAAAAGAGGTGGCTGCAGGCATGGGCTATGATGCACGTATCGGCCGTCATTTTCTGGATGCCGGCCTGGGCTGGGGCGGTTCCTGCTTCCCCAAAGATGTGCAGGCGCTAGCCTATATGGCGAAGGGTAAGGGACTTAATCCACGCATGTTGAACGACACAGTAACTGTCAATTATGATCGCCGTAAAGCTGTGGCGAAGCATGTTGAGAAGTTGCTGGGTGGTGATCTGAAAGGCAAGACAATAGGAATGCTTGGTTTGGCGTTCAAGGAGAACACAGATGACATGCGCGACGCGCCTTCTGTAGATATTTCCAGTGAGCTGATCGCGGCAGGCGCGAAAGTACGTGGATATGATCCTGTGGCCCGCAAGGCCGCCGCGCCTCTATTACCTGATGTTGAAATCTTCGATGATGTATATGAAGTGACTGAGGGCTGCGACGCGTTGATCGTCGTTACGCCGTGGAATGAATTCAAGCAACTTGATCTTGAACGGGTCAAAGACCTGCTCAACTCACCGGTCATTTATGATGGGCGGAATATCTACGATCCAAAATTAATGAAAGAAATGGGATTTAGCTATCGAGCCATTGGACGCTAATGATGTAGTTTGATGTGTTGATTAGTTTGATAGTTGAGAGTCGGGTACAATTGCCCGACTCTTTCTTATGGAAAAACAAAACACGCCTCCCATTTGCAACTACGAAGGCTCTGATTATCAAACTTCCTTTTGGGATAAAGGTGGACGTGATTATGAGGATCGCACGGAAGCCATTGCCCTGAAGCGCCTCCTGCCGAAAAGCGGTCGTCTCCTTCTGGAACTCGGCGCCGGCGCAGGACGAAACACGCCGCGTTACGTCGGCTTTGATCGGATTATCCTTCTCGATTATTCGCGTACTCAACTGGAGCAAGCCCAGAAGCGACTGGGCAATTCTGATAAATATGTTTATGTTGCGGCGGATGCATATCGCCTCCCATTTGTAGATGGCTTGTTCGACGCGACGACGATGATCCGCACTCTACATCACATGGCTGATGCCCCAAAGGTGCTCGCACAGATAAGGAGTGTATTGGCATCTGGCGGGATATTCATTCTTGAATTTGCCAATAAACTGAATCTCAAAGCGATCTTTCGTTATCTGATTGGGAAACAAAATTGGAATCCGTTCACACTTGAACCGGTGGAGTTCGTAAAACTCAATTTTGATTTCCACCCCAAGGCAGTTCGTAATTGGTTGGAGAATTTAGGCTTTAGAATCGAAAAGACTCTTACCCTTTCCTATTTTCGCGTTGGATTACTAAAGCGGATTATTCCTACAGCCGTCCTGGTTTTCCTTGATTCGTTACTTCAATGGACGGGTGCATTGTGGCAATTTACGCCGTCTGTGTTTGTGCGCGCAAAAGTCATAGGGCGGGACGCTTCGCGCATCTCGCTCTACGTTGAGGACATCCTTTCCTACTTCAAATGTCCCACGTGTGGACATTCGCGGCTGACGGAGAAGCAGAATTTTCTGGAATGTATGAATTGCAAAGCAAAATGGGCAATCAGAGATGGGATTTACGATTTTAGGGAGCCAATGAAGTAAAGTAGATCAGGTTCATTTGCAATCATCACTCGAGCTCATCGTCCACATTCATGCTAGTTACATTAATGGGTGGTCTTAGACTTATGGCACGGTGTGTCGGCAAAATCGGTTTGCCAATAGCGCTTGCATATACCAGTGCAAACTTTGCCCCAAAAAAAACCATTTGCGCGGAATAGTAAGCCCAGATGAGCACAACGACAAATGATCCTACAGCGCCCAGAATGGAAGCAGCGCCGCCATAGCGGAGATACAAGCCAATTAAGTAAGCGCCTAAATTGAATAAGACAGATGTGATCAGCGCACCGACCAGAGCTATATGCCAGGTGATTTGGACATCTGGCAATACTTTGAACATCAACGCAAATAACAGGGTAGTCACAGCAAACCCGATCAGCAAATTAATACCACGCCAGACGAATGCCGCGTCTGGTGTCATGTTTTCCAGCAAGCCGCTAAGCACTGTTAAGCCAGCGCTGATTGCCAGGGTCGCGAGCAGAACCATTCCCATACTGGCCACAATAACCGTAGACATTAACCGATCCCGCATGGCGAGCAGAATGCCGCGCAAAAAATTTGTTGGAGGTTTGTGGCGAACGTGCCAGATTGTGTTTAGCGCGTCCTTGAGTTGAGCGAACAAGTTGGTCGAACCGATGAAAAGAATCAAGGCGCTGACGACTGTTGCCCATATGCCCGAACCGGATGTGTGAATCCCGGAAATGGATCGATCAACAGTTGTTGCTGCCTCGGCGCCGATCTGAGTTGTCAGCGCGCTGATAATTTGGCTCCTTGCCTGTTCTTCATCGAAGACTAAACCGGCGATGGAGACAACAATAACCAAAAGTGGCGCGATGGAGAACAACGTGTAATATGCAAGCGCCGCGCCTAATCGTTGGGCGCGGTCTTCCAGCCAGATTTTATATGCCTCTCGAAACAGCCCAAAGAAAGTTCTTATTGTCATCTCGAACTCTTAAGATCATTAACGAAATGGGTTTGTACAAAGTACGTAGGGAGTTTTCCCAGTATAGCACCGGGGAGCAGATAACAGAAGAGA
>DAINRK010000482.1:2562-3964 GCA_036741855.1 Anaerolineales bacterium | reverse complement strand
TGTTGGGTCTGGGGATGGTGTTCTATTCGATCATCGTCATGCGGCGGATGCGGCGGGTACCAAACTATCAATCGACGTTGGAAGACTGGCTATGGTATATGGCATTTCCTCTTCTCGCCAATGTCTTGCTGATTGTCGCTGGATTTGTGCTCCCTAAAAATCCATCTTCAGCATTGTATATCCTCAGTTCAGCGATGATGCTGCTCCTGCTTGTCGGGATCCGCAACGCATGGGATATGGTGACCTTCCTTGCTGTCGAGCGTGCCCATTCTGAAAACAAGAGCAGCGAACAGACACGTAAAGGTTCGAGCAGCCAGCGGAATAGGACGTCCAAATAATGAGGCGATCAAGTTACAGAATTCATCGAGATCCATGATTCAATTTCAATAAATTATTCGATAGGAGCAAACCATGGAATACGCACGATTAGGATGGACAGGCATGAAAGTCTCGCGCATCTGCCTCGGCTGCATGGGGTTCGGGGACGCGGAACGTTGGACTCACAAATGGGTGCTTAACGAAGAAAACAGCAGGCCGATCATCAAAAAAGCCCTCGAGATGGGAATTAATTTCTTCGATACAGCCAACGTCTATTCCATTGGGGCGAGTGAAGAAATCCTAGGGCGCGCGTTGAAGGACTTTGCGACACGAGACGAAGTTGTCATCGCTACCAAGGTGCACGGCAAAATGCGCGAAGGTCCGAACGGCGGCGGGTTGTCACGCAAGGCGATCTTGAGCGAAATTGCCAACAGCCTGAAGCGACTGGAGACGGATTATGTGGACCTTTATCAAATCCACCGTTGGGATTATGAAACCCCCATTGAAGAGACGATGGAAGCGCTGAACGATGTGGTGCGGGCAGGTAAGGCACGCTATATCGGTGCGTCTGCGATGTGGGCCTGGCAATTTCAGAAGGCGCTGCATGTCGCTGAGAAGCATGGGTGGAGTCGCTTCGTCTCGATGCAGGATCATCTGAACCTCATCTACCGCGAAGAGGAACGTGAGATGCTCCCGCTTTGCCGCGCAGAGAAGATCGGGGTGATTCCCTATAGTCCACTTGCGTCTGGAAGGTTGACACGTGACTGGTCAGCGGAAAGCACGCTGCGTTCCGAAACCGACCAAATCCAGAAAATGAAATATGATGCCTCCGCCGAGATGGATCGGCAAGTCGTGGAACGGGTCGCGGAACTCGCCGCGAAGCATGGCGTTCCGCGTACTCATATCGCGCTAGCCTGGCTGCTACAGAAGGACCCAGTGACGGCACCCATCGTCGGCGCAACAAAGATTGCGCATCTGGAAGAAGCCGTCGGCGCCCTGTCTGTTAAACTGAATCAGGAAGAGGTCGCATACCTGGAAGAGCCCTATGTGCCACATCGCATCGTGGGTCATCAATAAACATTGG
>DAINRK010000482.1:0-2462 GCA_036741855.1 Anaerolineales bacterium | reverse complement strand
GGATAATTTCAAAAGCAAACTGTCAGCCAGATAGGAGAATGCAATGGAATACATTCTATTTGGATCCGTTGAAATGCAGCTATCGCGCATCTGCAGAGGGAGAATTTCGTGAAGAATCCTCAATCTCTTCAAGGCACGGCCAGTAGTTCTGCCCGCAACGCTTCTCCCTGGGGCCCGCTCCGGCAGGCGCTCTTTCGCTCGATCTGGATCGCCACGGTTGTATCTACCATCGGCACCTGGATGCAGAGTGTAGGCGTGGCCTGGTTGATGACCGAGCCTACGATCGCCAGACTCCTGCAGACCCTCCTTATACCGAACTATCATAAATCAGTCGCATCATAAGAACAGCTCCCACCGCAACCGAAACGATTACTTTTGGCAGGAAGATATAGCCGACCAGATGTCTCAAGAGGAAATCCATTACAAAGCAGATCCTCAACTTTTGGAGTTGACTGTCTTCTACAAGTGATCCGCTGGTTAGCAGTTTGCCAATGTGCTTGCGGTTGAGGATCGTATCGGCAGACAGATGAAGCGGGGATTTCCTGAAAACTTCGAAATGTTTTTTTGCGCATATGTAATTGCGGGATAGTTGGCGGTGGGCGTGGATCGCTCGGAAGCCTGTTCTGCCCAAATCTTGATTTTCTCCTTGAAAAGTTGTATAGTGGACATGGACTTCGAATATCCTGATTTTACAGGACTGAAGAGGGTGAAGCGGGATGTAAATTGTTAATTATCCATAAGACATAAGGTGTTGGGACAAACAGCCTGAATGTTGTCGAATCATTCGTTGTGAAAAACAAATAAATGAAAGCCAAACTTTCCAAGAGCACACTGGTGGACAAGCTTCTGAAAGCTATAAAGTTGAGACCGACAGACTCATCTTTGCCAACCTAATTTCCTTCATCTACTGATAGTCATCCAAGAATTGGAAAACTCCATGAATACCACTGATTCTGCAAAGAAGGCTCGCGTGCCTAAACTTCAGCCGCAGCAAGTTGAAGGGCTGCGTGATTTCTGGAAAGTATATGAGTCTCATCGTCCGGAAATCACAGAACACTTGCTTCAAATGGCAAATGAGCATTCCGAGTTCAAATTTATCCTGCAAAATGCACAAATACAAGGAGGAGCCGAACGACAGGATGCAAACCTTGAATTACATCGAGCTATTTATCAGGGCGAATGGGAACCTTATCTAGACAGTCTGCGATCCCAGGGGACGCACTATGCGCGCGCCGGGCTTAGTTTCAAAGCGTGGATCGAAATCGTCACAGCGTTTCGAAAGCATATGATGCCGCGCTTGTTGGAAGCTTACTCAGAATCGCCAGAACAATTACTTTCGGCTGTGAATGGTCTGAACACCTTGATGGAAATCACGACGAGCGAGATCGGCGACAGTTATCTCGAGACGAAGGAGCAGCGGATACGCCATCAGGACGAAATGATCCAGGATGCAATCGGTCGTAAGGCGATTCAGCAGAAATTCGAGGGCCTGCTTGAATCTGCTCCCGATGCAGTTGTTGTCGTGGATAATAATGGGATCATCACAATTATTAACTCACAAACTGAAAAGCTCTTTGGTTATGACCGAAGTGAGGTTTTAGGCAAATACCTGGAAATCCTTATCCCGGAACGTTTTCGAAACAAGCATCCCCAGCATCGTAACGGCTATTTTGACCGGCCGCGGGTGCGGCCGATGGGAACAGGTCTTGAACTGTTTGGGCAAAGACGTGACGGAAGCGAATTCCCAATCGAGATCAGCCTCAGTCCTCTGACAACTGAAGAAGGCACGCTTGCCATTGCTTCCATCCGCGATATTACAGACCGCCAACGAGCGGAAGAGAAGTTTCGCGGCTTGTTGGAAGCCGCGCCGGATGCCATTGTGATTGTTGACGAGAGCGGCAGAATCGTCCTGGTCAATTCGCAAACGGAAAAACTATTTGGTTATACCCGTCAGGAAATGCTGGATCAAAAGGTCGAACAATTAATACCAGAACGTTTCAAGGAAATTCATCCGACTCACCGAAATGGTTTTTTCACTGAGCCGCGCCTGCGACCGATGGGTGCAGAACTGGAACTGTACGGGAGGAGAAAAGATGGCGTAGAATTTCCAATTGAGATCAGCCTGAGTCCACTCGAAACAGAGGATGGAATTCTGGTAACTGCTGCCATCCGCGATATTACAGATCGCAAACGAGCTGAAGAGAAGTTTCGCGGACTATTGGAAGCCGCACCGGATGCCATTGTAATCGTTGATCGGGGAGGCAGGATCATCCTGGTCAACTCACAAACAGAGAAGTTATTTGGCTATAGGCGCCATGAAATGCTTGGTCAGAAAGTTGAGCAGTTAGTGCCGGAACGCTTTCGAGAAATTCATCCGACTCACCGAAATGGTTTTTTCGCTGAGCCGCGCCTGCGCCCAATGGGTGCTGGGTTGGAACTCTACGGGAGAAGGCAGGATGGAA
>DAINRK010000481.1:0-3975 GCA_036741855.1 Anaerolineales bacterium | reverse complement strand
CGCGAAGAGACCATGACAACACCAGTACGGAGACCCGGGTGAAATATAGGCTTCACCGGCGGGAGGAAAATCTCCGTGATAACCCTGTTTCACAAAATGGCCATCGGGATCAAACAACCCGCGGTCATAAAAATAGCGGATACATCCACTCGAAACACGACGAAGCAGGCCGGGATCATCTGGTGCGATTTTTAGGAAGTGACCAACCGCAAAAGGCGCAAGGGCAGCAAAGCGATACACGATTGAGCGACCCCACGCAGGATAAGAACCATTCGCGCCAAAGAAGTGCAGGAAGCCTTCAATGAATGATCGCCCTCGTTCTAAAACCTGTTGACGATGATCAGGCCGGCGGTCTCCATCGATGTATGTCCATAAGAAATAATGCCAGCCAAACATCCAGGCGTTATACAACTCAAATTCATCGGTTGGACCATCTACATACCAACCATCCCCGCGATAGAACTCACCGATCTGCATAAGCCGATTATCCAAATCATCTTCTGGAGCGGGAAATCCTAGATGATGGCGAACAGCTTGTGCCATGGCAGTGAATAGAATCCAGTTGTCTGTGTATGTGCCTTTGTTATCCACCTGCGCTAGCCAGGCCATGATTTGTTCCTGCTCCGCTTGTGTCAGCTTATTGAAAACACGATCGCGGCTCATCCATATGGTCACAGCGATATCAGCACTTTCTACGATGCGCTGATCCAGGTGGCCGATATCACCCCAGTAGGTATAGGGATTAGATGAATTGGTTCCATCCAATAATGCCTGCCGAAGAAGTGTTTCAAGATTTATTTCATGACCCTGGAATTTTATTACCGCGGGATTAGATGGATTGCGCAGCCATGCACCCCAGGCAGATGCGATTCGTGCAAACGACTCGATGGCATCCACCGAATCGGGTAAGCCGCGACGATCGTCGGGATACAGTACACGCGCCGGTGAGCCGGACTGCTCCGCAATTTTGGCATACCCATACGTCATTCGCGCGAAAATATGTTCCCAATGCGCGCGAGTCCAGCCCGTGTAGGGTGACAGCTCATAGTCGAAGGCCGGAAAATTATCTGTCATCTCTATTACCGAAAGGCTGGAAATACTTCCTTGGATAGAAGTTTCAGTTCCGTCATAATATGATCATGTGGCATCCCCGCGAAATATAGGCGGCAGATCAGATGGTCAACTCCGAATGTCTCCACGAAACGTTTGATCCGTGTAATGCAGTCATCAGGGTTCCCGACTATAAAGCGGTCTTCGCTGAGCGCATCCAACGCGACCGGAGTCTGATCCTGTGAGCCAATCAGAGGATGTTTCCATCCACCACCATATTCCTCGCGATAATTCACCATCACATATTTCTCAGCAAGCTCCCATGCCTGTTCACGCGTTTCTGCAATAACCACTTCGCGGGTAAGGGGATTAGGTACATCCACAGGATTTTTTCCAGCATCAGATAAAAATGCGCGATATTGTTTTTGCGCATTCAGAAGTTTTTCCAGATTGGCCGTTGGACCAGGAACCCACGCATCGCCAAGTTGAGCGGCGCGCTTCAAGGAGAGTTCACCCCATCCACCCAGCCAGATCGGAATCGGGTTTTCTGGACGCGGTTCGATGCAGCCTTTAATTTTGAAAAAGCGCCCGTTGTATTCGACAGAATCCTGCGTCCAGAGGGCACGGATGATCTTGAGCATTTCCACATAACGGGCGCCTCGATCATCGAGACTGACATCATAGAGTTCAAATTCCGGAGGACGATAGCCTATCGCAGCACCGAAGATCGCGCGTCCATCTGAGATGACATCGAGCATAGCCATATCTTCGGCGGCCCGAACAGGATGATAAAAAGGAAGTACGACGATATCTGTTCCCAATAAAACTTGCGACGTCCGTGTAGCAATCCCAGCTAATGCCATTAATGGCGACGGCCAATAATGATTACGAATGCTGTGATGCTCTTCAAGCCAGACCGAATCAAAACCCACTTCCTCACCGTAAATGGCCTCTTCGAGAGCCTCTTTATAGTATGTGCCGCCTTCGGTGGTAATAAATCCAAATTTCATAATGTTCAGTTCCAATCGGTGAGGTAGACGTTGCTGGTGCCAGTTCGATTTGAGGTGAAGATTACTTGTTGACCATCTGATGTGAACGATGGGTGGGGGTGGCAGCGTTGATCATCGCCGAACGTGTAGGAGTCATGCCGGCAAAGCACCTCAAACTCCTGGCACCCATCAAGTAAATGCACTTTTGAGATGCAACCCGGACGCGCCTCACCATCTGAAATCATTGTTTGTCCATCGGCGTGAAGGTTGTAATGGGCATAAGCTCGACCAGATGTAGAGTGATAGGCTTTGGTATAGTCTGCACCATTGGTAGAACACCAACCGCAAAAACCTTGTGTGTTGTCGCGCGATGAGCCGCCGTGAAAACAGACTCGCTGTCCATCGCTGCTCCAAAATTCATGCTGGTACCATTCGTCTATGGCCTGCCCAGGAATAGGCTCACAGCGACGATTCGCGATATCAAGCAACCACATTCGGTCGGGCAATTCACTGTACTCATGGCAGAACAAAACGAGATCACGATTATGAGGGTTGACGTGCACATGATTGATCCAGAAATTCTCTTTGCAGAAGATTTCTTCCGATTGTCCTGATAACGCATCCACGCGCATGATGGTGCTGGTCGTTTCCTGGAAGAAACGTTCGTCAGGGAATTTCTCTCCGGCGTAAGCTCGTTGCGAGCGTTCCATGAAGAGGGCTTCATCCCAAGTTGCGAAGACTAATATCTCTCCAGTGGCATTTGCCTGAAGCATCGAAGGCCGACGATCAGGCGGCAGACTCAAAAGTTGGCGTTGTTTCAAACTTTCAATCTCGACTGCAAACAAATCCGTTCCTTCAAAATAGAAAACTTCCTGACCACAATTGCCAATTGCGGGTAAACAAGCCCCCACGCCCTTGATTGACGCGGTAAACGGCCAATACTCTGCACGGACGGGGCGAGGGTCTGTCAATTGCACGATCACACCGCTCTGGAGATCCAATCGAAAGAGATTACTCACACCAGTCCGTTCAGAAATGAAAATTAGATATTTACCATCCGGTGAAACCGATGGGTTATAAAAGTAGAGATGATAATCTTCAACAGGCGAGTCGGTCAGTTGCCGGACCCGGCGCCCGGTGAGAGGATCGAGATAGTCGCGCCACTCTGGACTATATAACTTGCCAACGCTCATGCGGACTCCGTTTGGGCTGCTACCAATAATTCGCGAACAGTTCGGAGCGCGGCGGGTAAGGCAATTTCGGGCGGGTCAAGTTCGGGATGCCAGGCGTATTCCCACTCGACGCTGAACGCGCCCTGATAACCATTTGCCAGCAACAACTCAAATGCCTTTCTCAGTGGCACCTCTCCTTCGCCTAACGCGCAAAGTTGCCAGTCGGGTACGTGTCCCTTCCCATCTTTGACTTGAACATAAGCCAGCTGATTCTTCAACAAATCAAATCCTTCGGCTGGGTCTTCGCCTACAGCAAATGCATTGCCAATGTCCCAGATCACTTTAAGTGCAGGATGGGATCGATAGAAAACCGGAGCAACCACTGAAGAGCGTGCAAAATCATCATGAGGCTCGACCGTGATTTTCAATGCTAAAGAGTTTGCATACTCAGCTGCCTCGTTCAAACATTCAGACATCCTTTGATACATTGTTTCATCAGGAATTGTGCCAGGTGAAAGCTCCCCCAAAAACGCGCGTACATAGGTCGCACCTAATTCGGCTGCCAGGTCAGCGTAGCGCCTCAATTCGTCCATATTGGAATTACATTCATCTTCGGAAACGAAACTTGTATATGCCGTCACCGCCAGTGCTATCAACCCTGCATCTGACGACATTTGCCGGAGAGCAATTTTTCGCGCGGCGGGCATAGCTGGTTGCACATGGCCTTGTGCGCCGCCGCGCCACTCAATGCCGTCATAACCAAA
>DAINRK010000480.1:0-3977 GCA_036741855.1 Anaerolineales bacterium | reverse complement strand
TACGCTGCATCAGGATCGTCGTCAATAACGAGGATGCGTTTTTTGGCAGAGTCAGCCTGGGGTTGAGATTCGGTCTGTTGGACAGAATCCACTTTATGGTCGGATGGAGGCGTAGATTTCCTTCCATACTGAATTGGAATAATGAGGGAGAAACTCGAGCCTTTTCCAGGTTCACTGGTGGCGGTCAAATCGCCGCCCAATAAACGGGCGAGGTTGCGGCTGATGGCAAGTCCCAGACCCGTGCCGCCATATTGACGGGTAGTGCTGGTATCGGCTTGCTGGAATTCATCGAAGATGCGACTCAGGGACTCTTCACTGATGCCGATGCCCGTATCAATGACGGAGATGTTCAGTGTTCCTTCATTAAGCTTCTGGACGGCTAATGTGATCTTACCTTCATGCGTGAACTTGGCAGCGTTGCTGAGCAGGTTGATCACGATCTGTTTGATCTTATCCTGATCGGAATAGATGATTCCGAGTGTTGAGTCCACTTGTTTTTCAAGAGTTACTTTGGCTTTGAGGAGTGGCGTGGCGAGGTTGGCACATTGATCTGCCAGCGCGCCGATGCTGAAGTTGGATGCGATGACATCCATGCGACCCGCTTCGATCTTGGCGATATCGAGCACAGTGTTGATCAGGCCCAGCAGATGCTCGGAACTGATGAGGACTTTCTCCAGATTCTCCAGTTGTTTTACAGGGAGTACACCATCTGATTTTTTCCGCACAATGCGGGTGAAGCCGATGATGGCGTTGAGTGGCGTGCGCAGTTCATGACTCATATTAGCAAGGAAGGTGCTCTTGGCTTTGTTGGCCTGCTCGGCAGCAGCACGCGCCGACTGAGCTTCATCGAAGAGGCGCGAGTTTTCTATCGCAATCGCGGCTTGCCGACCCAGGCCCACCAGGAAGTCCAAATCGACCTGTGAGAAAGTCCCCGCGGTGCGGTCTTTGTAAACAGAGATCACACCAATGGGACGATTGCTGGCGATCAGCGGCGCGACCATCATCGTTTCAGGAATTTCCTCCTGATCGGGTGTGCCAGCCACATGAACGCCACGCGGGTCGAGGTCCACATCGTGGATCACTTCGGCGATGCCCGATTGTGCAATACCGCCGGTGATGCCCTCACCGAGTGTCAGGATATCCGCCGCGTTCTCTTCCGCATATCGACCCAATGCGAGAGCAGTGCGGAGACTGCCTCCTGGATCTACGAGTCGTAGAATCGTATCGCGGGCATTGAAAAGCATATGTACATTTTCGACGACTGTACTGGTGACATTATCCAATTCAAGGGTGGCGGAGAGTTCGCGTCCCACGCTGGCGATGGTTGCCATTTGATGTGCGTTACGCTGGGTCTCGGCGTGCAATTGCGCGGTGTGAATGGCCGAGCCTGCATTGGCAGCAATTGTTGTCAGCAGGCGCAGATCGTTGTCATCGAAAACGCCCTCCTCATTGACGCTTTGCACGCTCAATACACCGATGGTCTCTTTACCCGATTTGATCGGCACGCCCAGAAATGACAATGACTCCCTGCCCACCAAAGACGCACCCAATTGTGCGCGGCGTTCCTGGATATCCTTATTGATCAACAATGGCTCGCCCGTTTGGATGATCTTACTCGTCAGCCCTTCACCGAAATTAAGCGTGGTGAACGATTCACCATGTTGATACGGGAAGCGTATGAGATTTGCCTGCGGATCAAGCAAGGCCACATAGGCAATATCTGCGTTGAACGTATCCCGTGTCTGACTCCCGATGAGCTGGATCATGTTATCCAATTTTGTTTCTGCCACTAACGCCTGGGTCACTGTGCTGATGGCGCCAAGTTCAGCGGCGCGTTGTTCAGTCTCTTTGAGCAGGCGTTGGGTTTCGTCGAAGAGGCGGGCGTTTTCCAATGCCACGCCCATATTGTTGGCAAGCGTGGAGAGCAGGCGCACGCTGTTTTGATCGTAGGCGTTTTGTGCATATGTATGTGCCGAGATCACGCCGATCACTTTTTCGCCCACAATAATGGGCACGCCTAAATAGGACTGCGTTACCTTAGGATTCACTTCCATAGCCTCAGGCGGATAGTAAGCCCCCTGCGCTGCCGCTTCTTCCGCATTGTGAAGCACCAGCGGCTGACGCGATTGAATGACACGTGAGGTTAATCCGGTCCCCAGTGGGAAGGGTTTTATGTTTTCAATATATTCGCCTGCATCCCGTTCATAAACTGGCAGGATCAGGCTGGTCTCCTGGTCCAACAACAGAATGGAGGCGGCATCGGCATTGAAGATTTCAGTGACCTTATCGCCCACAGTACGGGCAATGGTCTGCATATCCAATTGTCGCGACATAGCTTCGCCCACGCTATTAATAATGGCAAGTTCCTGGGCGCGATCTTCCGTTTCTTTGAGCAGGCGCTGGGTCTCATCGAAGAGACGAGCGTTTTCAAGCGCGACGCTCATTGCGTTGGCGAGTGTGGTCAGGAGATGTGTATCGCTTTCGGTATAGAGGTTTTGTTTATAACTTTGTATGCTGACCACACCCATTACTTTATCTCCAAGCATAATGGGAATATACAACCCCGATTGATTAAGATCTTCTGTGCTGTCTGGAGATGGGACATTTGTTGCGCCGAATTGATTTCCTTCTTCGCGCGTGCCAACCAATACTGACTGGCGTGTTTGAATGACGCGCGAATAAATGCCTTGACCAAACGGTACCTGTTGTGGCTGAAGATGTTGCCCCTTCTCAACGTAATAATGAGCAAAGACAAGTTGTTTCTCATCGTTGTAGCTCATGATATAAGTTGTGTCTGCATTAAATATTTCGCGGATTTTGTCACCGACCAAATCATAGATGGCTTGAATATCCAGTTTGGATGCCAGACCCGCTTGCACACTATTGATAATGGCAAGTTCCTGGGCGCGCTGCTCAGTCTCCTTGAGCAGGCGTTGCGTCTCGTCGAAGAGCCGGGCATTCTCAAGTGCCACACTCATCGAATTGGCGAGTGTTTGCAGCAGGCGCACATCCGATTCACTAAAGGCGTGTTCGCGGTCAAGATTTTGAAGTGAAATCACACCCTTGACTTCATCTCCCACGACCATTGGTACGTACAAAATGGACTTGGGCATTTCGCCTTGTATCGAAGTTGGATTTCCATATTTTGCTGCAGCTTCAGCTGTATTTTCATTTATCAACAAGTATTGATGGGTTTCGATGACATGCTTACGATAACCGATCACTTCCAAGGGCTTGCTCGGGAATCGCACACCGCGTTCAATGATGTATGGGAAATGGATTAAGTTGTTCTTGCTATCATAAAGCCCGATATCTGCCACCTGCGCGTCAAAGATGTCACGAATTTTGTCGCCGACCAGATCGTAGATGCCTTGAATATCCATCTTGGCGACCAAGCCCGCCTGTACACTGTTGATGATGGCGAGTTCGGCATTGCGCTGCTCGGTCTCTTTGAGCAGGCGCTGGGTCTCGTCGAAGAGACGCGCGTTCTCGAGGGCGATGCTCATTGAATTGGCAAGCGTTTGCAAGAGCCGAACATCGGATTCACTGAAGGCATGTTCGCGGTCTAGATTCTGGAGCGATATCGTCCCTTTGACATCCGCACCGACGACGAGTGGAACGAAAACGAGGGACTTTGGGGCGTCTGTACCAGCCACAATCTCAATGCCAAATTCGCTTGCGGCCTTAATCGCATCCTGATTAATGACAAGAGACTGATACGTTTCATCGAGATAACGTAGCAGAGGCTCACGAATGGGCAGCGGCGGAACGGAGATTCGTTTGCCACGTTCGATTGCGTATTTTAAATGATTCAGGTTTGTCTGTCTGTCTAATGTACTTATGATAACGACCTGCGCGTCGAATAGATCGCGGATTTTGTCACCAACCAGATCATAGATTGCCTGCATCTCTAATTTGGATGCCAAGCCTTGTTGGACGCTGTTGATAATAGCAAGTTCGGCAGCGCGGTCCTCCGT
>DAINRK010000479.1:0-3982 GCA_036741855.1 Anaerolineales bacterium | reverse complement strand
TGGTCCGCTCCGATGATCTTTTTTCCATCTCCACGCTTGGATTCCGCGGTGAGGCACTCGCTTCGATTAGTTCTGTTTCGCGGATGACGATCACTTCTCGTGTTGAGAATGAAATGGAAGGAGCGCGATTGCGCGTAGAGGGAGGCAAAGCAGGTAAACTCACAAAAGTTGGAACAACGGTTGGAACAAGTGTGCGCGTCGAAGATTTGTTTTATAACGTTCCCGCGCGTTTAAAATTTCTCAAAACAGATGTCACTGAACGACGCGCCATTGACTCACTTGTCACGCGCTATGCGCTGGCATATCCTGATAAACGATTTAAGTTGTCTGACGGAAAGAACACCACCTTGCAAACTTCGGGCGATGGTGATCGCCGCGCTATCCTCGCCGCGCTATATGGCGTTGATGTAGCGAAACAAATGCTGGAGATCATGGCCGAGGAAGAAGGTTATAGGCTTACTGGTCTTATCAGTCCAACTTCTCTCACACGATCCAACCGCCGGGAGATCACATTCTTCATCAATGGCCGCTGGGTGCATGATGTTTCCCTCAGCATGGCTCTCTTGCAGGCGTATCATACCCTCCTGATGGTGGGCCGCTATCCGCTTACTGCTTTGTTCCTCGAAATAAAGCCTGAAGAAGTGGATGTGAACGTGCATCCTGCAAAAGCTGAAGTACGCTTTAGGAATCAGGATAAGATATTCAGCTTCGTACAGCGCTCTGTCCGTAAGGCTTTACTGGCTTATTCGCCTGTTCCGAATGTCGCGCCGTCTTTATGGGGAACAACTCACACGGTGCAGGTTGAGCCAAGGAATAATGCTGGTGTCGATTGGGCGATTGCTCACGATGAGAAGCTACAGCTAAATAGTGATCAATTGCCAGCCGATGGAGATCAGAGCCTGGAGACTGCACAAACTGGTTCAAGCGAAATCTCTACGCAAAGCGTCCAGTCTCCTGCATCGCAATTAACCGCTATTCCTCTTCTACGGCTCATTGGCCAGATTGGCGCCACCTATCTTGTTGCTGAAGGTCCAGATGGACTCTACCTGATCGATCAACATGCTGCGCACGAACGTGTATTATTTGAAAAAATCATGGCGCAGCATGCCATGAAGAACATTCCATCGCAATCTCTACTAACCCCCGCAGTCGTGACACTGCCTCCCTACTCAGGTCAATTGCTAATTACTCACTTACCTGTTTTACAGCACTTCGGTTTTGATGTAGAAGAGTTTGGACCGAACACATTCCAGATACGCGCCATGCCCTCATTGTTCATGGGAGGTGATCCCGCTGTGGCATTGCACGCCCTGGTCGAGGATTTTGAAGAGGATGAATCTCCGTTACAGAATGAAATCGAGGCAAAGCTTGCCGCACGCGTGTGCAAACGGATGGCTGTAAAAGCAGGTCAAGCCCTATCCAGCGAAGAACAACGTGCCCTGCTTATAGACCTTGAATCCTGCGATTCGCCGCGAACCTGTCCCCACGGCAGGCCTACGATGATTCATCTTTCTGTGGATATGCTTGAGCGTCAATTTGGGAGGCGTGGTGCCAGATAAAAATAAGACATCAAACGAATTGACTGTGCTGTTCGCTCGATATGGGATTGATTCTTTTCTCGAGTCCACAAGTTTGCTGGTTGTGCTGCTTGAAACAGACGGTGAGTTGCTCTCGTGGAATCCCGCTTTTGACTCGTTAAAAAAGATCCAGGCCGATAAAACAAATCTGAAGGATTTCGTTTCCCCAGCGAGTGTGGAAGCCTATGAAGCGCTCTTTCTGGATGTGAAACGCGAACGCTCTAGATCGCGCGGAAACCTGGAATTTGCCTATATGAGTCGGAGCGGAACCTCGGCCTGTCTCTTCGTTCCTCTGCCGGGCCGACGTGTATTGTTTATTGCAGAGCCGGGTGCTGCGAATGATCTGGAAGCTGTTGCCACTGAATTGCAAACGACGAAACAACGCCTCCAGCGGAAAGAAACAGAGTTGAAGGCCGTCATTGCCCAGGCAAATGAGGTCTCACACACAGATGCCCTCACATTCCTTCCGAACCGGAGACAAATTATCGGAGATTTACAGAGGGAAGTAATATTCGCGGATCAATATGGTACGCCGCTTGCAATCTCATTATTAGATATCGATCACTTTAAAAACATCAATGATACGTATGGTCATGTTACCGGCGACGAGGTTTTACAAAAACTGGCGGGTGAGCTACGTGAACATATTCGTAATCCTGATACCATTGGGCGATATGGCGGTGAAGAGTTTCTCCTCATTTTGCCTCACAGCACTGTGATCGCTGCCACGGAGCAGTCTGAACGTCTGTGCAAATACGTTCGCTCTCTGGTCATCAACGCACGTGAGCACAATGTTTCCCTGACCATCAGCATAGGGGTTGCACAATACAAAATACACAGAGAAGACTGGCAGACATTCCTCAGCCGTGCAGATAAAGCGTTATATCAGGCAAAGAATAATGGGCGTGACCAGTGGGCTGTTGCTGAGAAATAAAATATGCGCGCGCTCTGGCTTGAAGATAATAAAATTTCATTACGTGATATTTCTCAACCAAAAAGGGCAAATGAAGCCCTAATCAAAATCCGCAAAGCGGGGATTTGCAGTACGGATCTTGAATTAGTAAAGGGTTACTATCCATACAAAGGCGTTCTAGGTCATGAGTTCGTCGGCGAAGTCATTGAAACACAAGATGTGACGTGGATTGGTCAACGCGTGGTTGGAGAGATCAACGCAGTATGCAATGAGTGCGAACAATGCTTAAACGGACGCTCGACTCATTGCGAAAACCGGACTGTGTTAGGAATTGTCAATCGTGACGGCACATTCGCAGAATATATAACCTTACCGATTGCCAACTTACATCGCGTGCCGGATTCCGTTCCAGATGAAATGGCTGTCTTCACCGAACCCATCGCCGCGGCATTGGAGATACAAGATCAGGTACATATCAATCCCACGGATAGAGTGCTACTTGTTGGCGCAGGGCGGCTTGGGCAATTGATCGCACAAACGCTTGCATTAACAGGTTGCGACCTGCGAGTTGTTGCGCGGCATAAGCATCAACAGGAATTGTTAAAGAAGCGCGGGATCAAAAACATATCTGAAGAAGATATCAAACCCTGGAGATGGGATGTGGTGGTGGAAGCGACAGGGTCGCCAAGCGGCTTTTCTTTAGCGAGGCAAGCCATTCGTCCGCGCGGAACGCTGATACTTAAGTCGACCTATAAAGGTGAGATAAACGTCAACTTCTCGTCCATTGTTGTGGACGAGATCAACATCATCGGTTCGCGCTGTGGTCCCTTTGAGCCTGCACTGCGTTTGATGGAATCTAAACAGGTGGACCCGATTGATTTAATCATGAATGAATTTGAATTGAGTGACGCTTTAAAAGCATTTGAGCGCGCCGCAGAAACTGGCGTGCTCAAAGTGTTAGTTCAACCTTAACATATGTCATTGCGGGCCTGAGCGACAGAGAGTGGCGAAGCAATCTCCTCGCTATGGCATAGGTTATTGAGATTCGTTGTTGCGCGGCATTGTCCTTGACGTGCGCGGCAAATGTACGCTGAAGGATGTACCTACTCCCATTTTGCTTTTCACTTCAATACGTCCGTTGTGTCCCTGGACGATCTGTTTACAAATGGACAGACCTAAGCCTGTACCAGAGGCTTTACCTTCATGTTCACGGACTCGATAAAATTTTTCAAACAGGTGAGGAACAGAATCTTCCGGTATGCCCACCCCTGTGTCCTGAATAGTGATTGTTAATTCCGCGTCGGTGAAGCTGCCGGTGATGATGACGGATCCATTCGGGCGGTTGTATTTGATCGCGTTGCTTATCAGGTTAAGAAATATTTGCTTGATCTTATCACGATCCGCCTCCATGAGCGGCATGTCGTTAGGAACATCGACGCGTATTTGAACGTTTGTTTCCTGCGCCTTGGTCATCATCACATCGCGACATTCA
>DAINRK010000478.1:0-3990 GCA_036741855.1 Anaerolineales bacterium | reverse complement strand
TCCTAGCACAAGGTCAACGGCCTGACAGGTTGCTGATACAAACCGCAATCATTATCTTCGCGGTAAGCGGCGCATTGACGATCCTATATTTTATTTTTGCGGATCCACTCATTACGATTATTTTTGGCAATGCGTATCACACCGCATCACCATTACTGGGCTGGATGGGCATCGCTATGATTGGCGTTTCCCTTAGCTCCATCTGGCTTAATTATTATCTAGCTGAAAAACCGAGAAATTTTGTAATGCTTTTAGCCATAGCCGTGGTGCTGGAATGGCTTCTTTTGAATATACTGCCAATGTCCTTGAATAATGCTGTTCTCGCGTTCGGTGTGACGGGCTGGTTGCTGGCTATTGGCGGATTTGTTCTTTATATCGCTAATAACAGGAGATTGCTTCGGACTACGTCCTCGCAATGACACAAATAGAGATGCCCGACTTAAACGAACTTTATCGGAAACACAACGAACAGATGGAAGACTTCTGGTCTCGCCGTGCGAATGCGCCCATATTTGAGCGAACGATTCAGGTTTTCGGGCATCCAGTCATCTTCGACAGCAATCATGAGAAAATTCTGGACTCAGCGACATTTGCAGAAGAGATGTATTCGACCGCGCACTCCAAAAACGAGTCACCATGGCGAGTCCATCTCACAGTTCGTTTGGACGTTTCAACTGCTCCCCCTCCTGAACGACTCATCGACCATATCCAATATAAGGGAGCAGATGACTGGCTTTCAATTGACTTACTCGAATGGGGAAACTGTTTTGTAGATATGAAACGCGGCGAGGCGTATGCAGTGTTGGCTTCTTCTCTGGCAGAAAAACCTCGCCAAATCTGCCTGGTTTTGCTGAATACCATCCTGAATAATTTCCTCACACGGCATGGACACAGTATGCTGCATGCAAGCGCCTTGGTTAAGGATGGGGACATCCTTATTCTACAGGCTCCTCATGGAACAGGAAAATCCACGACCGCGTTAAGATTGCTATTCAATGGTTATAGATTACTTTCAGATAGTCAGATTTATTTAGGAGAACGCGATGGCGAATTATGGCTGGGAGGCTTCCCGGTTGGGCGCATCAAACTTCGCGCCGATATGCTGCCCTACTTTCCCGCGTTGGCGGCTGAAGCGGAGCCAGAACCTGTTCGAAACGAGACCAAGCACCGGGTCGAATTGAAGCGCGTGGATCCTGCAATGGCGTATCCACAAATGATCCGAATCCGCCGAGTCGAGTACTGTCTGCTGGAACGATGGGACAAATCCGAAAGCAAAATCAAACCATTGAATGAAGATGAATTGTGGCGAGAGATCATGGTCAACAGTTTGCATTACGATACACCTGAGATCTGGACTGAGAATCTTCGTAAAGTTGATCTGCTGTTGAAACATGCAAGATTACATCGTCTACGAATCGGCACATCGGAAGACGAAATCATCAAGGCAGTCGATGGATTATGGTAAACGAACGCAGATGGCTTTGGGTGATCTTCGGCTTATATTTTTTGCTGGCGCTGGGATACAGCCTGCTCATGCCGCTGTGGGAAGCGCCAGATGAAGGGGCACATTATCACTTGGCATGGCGCGTTGCTCGCCTACATGAGTATGCTACGGAGAAAATAAATTACGAGGCAATACAACCTCGGGCGTACTATTATTTTGCGTCGTTCATCGTCCGCGGGATGGATAAGATCGATCCGCGCTTTTCGGATTACTACTTTCCACACGAATACAAATACAATATCCGCGTTCGGGAACGGCGGTTCGATTGGAATGCCGAAAATTATCGCTTTCTGCTTGGTGTCTATCTGCTTCGCTGGATCAACATTTTGTTTGGGGGATTCGCTTTATGGCTGAATTGGAAAACATTTCAATTGATTGTCCCCGATATGCCTGCCTTACGATTGAGTGCATTGGCTCTCGCAGCGCTCACCCCTCAATATCTGCATATCATGTCTTCGATCAACAACGACGTATGGGGTACTGTGGCAGGAGCCTTGCTTTTTTATGTGGGGATAAAAATCCTGAAAGGGACCGCCCCCTGGGTATCTCTGCTTTCGATCATTTGCGCAATCCTATTACCACTTTCCACAAAACTGACGGTTCTCCCCGTAAGTGCCGCACTTCTCCTCATCATTGGCGTGAAATGGTTTTTTAGTCTTCAGCAAAAAAGATGGTTATTGCTTGCGGGCGTGGTTGTCTTATTTATCGGCATACTTCTTTATTTCATCTTCCCAGAATCCATCCAAACCGCTTCCAATGAAATTTCCTGGAGACTGTTCAGCCTGCGCAAAAAGGGAATCACAGTCGAATATCTAAATGTCATATCAAACCAGATCATCCAAACCTATTGGGGAAAAGTCGGCTGGCTGGCAGTAGGCTTGCCGGACTGGATCTTCAAATTGCTGACGGCGGTGGGATTCTTGGGTGCGGCAATCTATGTTCAAGAGCTGATCAGGTTGAGAACGAAAGAATCACGAATTAATTTATGGATTGGTACGTTTTTGATTGCCTTGTTCACGATCCTTGCCGTTGCACGCAATGGATTGACTACAGGCGCAACACAAGGCCGTTTGTTATTTCCTGCTATCGGTGCTATATCGCTTCTGATGCTCAGCGGCTGGTATGAGGTTTTGCCGGAGAGATATCAATACAGGTTGCCTTTGATCATCATTTCGTTGATGTTCGTTCTGAATATCGCATTGTGGATATTTGGAGTCTTGCCCGTTTACTATCAGCCGTTTTTGGATTGATTTCCATAAATTACAGGGCCGCCAGAAGTTTTATCCACTTCTTCCCAATGGAGATGCGACAATCCCCGTTCATCCTCATTCAACTGTTTCCAAGATTGCAGTGATATTTTTCTTTAGAGCAGGCAGGTCGTTCGCGATAATGTCCCAAATTCGATCCAGGCTTATTCCCAAATAATTATGCACAACCACATTGCGAAACGCAGATAATAAATATGCGCCAATCGACTTGTGAATGTTTGGCTTTCAAGTCGCTCGAGATCCGTTGAGCGGACTCAGCCAATGTATGCAGATTGCGCAAGACGGCATCTTGAGTCTTATGATCCTCAAAGAACGTATCTTCTCCCTCTTGCGTGTACTCCTCGATCCTCTCAATAGCTTCCCTTATATGAATCAGATAGAGACGGTTGTCTTTCACAACGGGCGCGCCTCCGCCAATACTTTCTCCTGGATATACCAGTGCAGACCATCCTGTGTCACAACGTCAACGGGAATGCCAAGCAGGTCCTCTAAATCCGCGACCAGACCAGCCGGGAACCACGGCGAGTGAATTGGACCGACCTCCACAAGAAAATCGAGGTCGCTTTGTTCACTTGCCTCCCCGCGCGCGACAGACCCGAAAACTCGCAAATTGTATGCGCCGTGCTTTCGGGCAATTTCAAGGATTTGTTCGCGGCGGGTCTTGAGCAGTTCTTCGATTTTCATATCAACTCTCAAATGTAATTATACAACATGCGAATCGCAGTTAGACCATCATTTCTGCTTGAATGACACTTTCTCGCCTTGCACCGCGTCGGGATAATACATGACGGTTCTTGTCACAGCGCCACTAGAGGTTTTGTCCACTTCAAAGAATCCACCCACGCCTGCCCTGAGCGGAGCCGCATCCTGAGCGAAGTGAAACGAAGTCGAAGGGTAAATGGTCTTACTGTTATCTGGCTTGACCGGTGCCTGCCGAAGTGTTGCCGATGCGATGCACCCCGAAGCGTTTAGCTATCGAATTTTCGGACATTCACGCTGATATATATCCCCTACAAATACCTTCTTGAGATCGATAGTATAAATACCATCTAACCCTACAAAAGCAAGTGTCTTACCATCTGGCAACCATGTTGGTGACGTAACGCGATCTAAGTCAGGTATTTCAACCTCGCAACTTCCATCAGGCCGAATCAGCGATAATGAAGATACCAATCCATCTTTGGAGTATTTGTGATAGGCAATGGCGTCACCATGGGG